>NZ_JBHFJB010000066.1:21775-40570 GCF_057334555.1 Pseudomonas sp. AGC41 | reverse complement strand
CACAGTAGGTTTGTGTTGGATGCGGAATCAGATCCGACACAAAACCCTGTGGGAGCGAGCCTGCTCGCGAAGGCGTCAGTCGACCAAATCAGCCCTTGAGCCGCGCCAGCGCCTCTTCGGCCAAGCGCCGGGTCAGTTCGCCGCTCGGCAGCTCGCGCCCCAGGGGGAACGCCTGGCCGGCCCAGAGGTTGGCGAAGTCCGCTTCGTCTTTCGCCCGCAGCGGCATCAAGGCGCCGCCGGCCAGGGGGAACGCTGGGGCCAGCGGGCTCATCGGGCCGACCTCGCGCATCACCCGGTTGACGATGCCCCGGGCCGGGCGGCCGGTGAACAGGTTGGTGACGGCGGTCTGGCTTTCCCTGGCCGTGCGTAGCGCCCGATGGTGGGATGGTGTGATCCTGGCTTCCGGCGTGAACAGATAAGCGCTGCCCAACTGCACCGCCGACGCGCCCAGGGCAAACGCCGCGACAATCCCGCGCGCGTCGCCGATCCCGCCGGTGGCGATCACCGGCACCTTCACCGCATCCACCACTTGCGGCAGCAGGGCGAACAGACCCACCTGGGTGTTGAGGTCCTCGCTCAGGAACATCCCGCGATGACCGCCGGCCTCATAGCCCATGGCGATGATCGCGTCGCAGCCGTGCTGTTCGAGCCAGATGGCTTCTTCAACGGTAGTGGCCGAGGAGAGGATTTTCGCGCCGGTGGCCTTGACCCGATCCAGCAAGGATTTTTCCGGCAGGCCGAAGTGGAAGCTGACCACCTTGGGCCGCAGTGCCTCCAGCACGCGACAGGCCGCATCATCGAACGGGGTGCGATTGGACACCGGCGTCGGCGCTTCGAAATCGGCGCCCAGTTCCTCGTAATAAGGCTTGAGCCGCTGTTTCCAGGCCTCGGCCCGTTGTGCATCGAACGCCGGTGGCCGGTGCGAGAAAAAATTCACGTTGAACGGTTTGTCGGTCTGTTCGGCGATGGTCGTCAGCGCCTGGCGCAGTTGCTCCACGTCGAGCATCGCGGCCGGCATCGAGCCCAGCCCGCCGGCATTGCAAGTGGCGACTACCATGGCCGGACCGGTTACGCCGGCCAGAGGCCCCTGGATGATGGGCAGCTCGATGCCGAGCAGGTCGAGAATGCGGGTGTCTGGCCACTGACTCATGTTCGGGTGTCTCCGACGGCAGAAGGAAAGCGTGTTTTTAGCAGGTGTCGCCCGGCCAGGGCCAGTCGAGTTTTTCAATCGATGCCCGGGTTTGATCCGGGCGACGGGATGGGTACCATGCGGGCTTCCCCCATCAAGGAGCTCGATCCATGGACGTGAAACTCAAGACCGTCGAACCCTTCACCGTCGCCGGTTTGCAGGTGCGCACCCGCAATGCCGACGAGCAGCAAGGCGACACGGCAAAGATCGGCCCGATGTGGCAGCAGTTCTTCACCGAAGGGCTGTTCGACAGCGTTCCGGCCCGACAGTCCGAGTCGTTCGTCTATGGGGTGTATTCCGCTTACGAGTCCGATGCCACCGGCTACTTCAATGTGACGGCCGGCGTGCAGGTCGATGCACCCAGCGCAGGTTACCCCGCCGTGGACGTCGAGGGCGGGGATTACCTGGTGTTTTCAGCCAAGGGGCCGATGCCCGATTGCGTGATCCAGGCCTGGGGCCTGATCTGGGCGTACTTCGCCGATAACCCGCAGACCGTGCGCCGGTTCACCACCGATTTCGAGGTCTATAACGCGCCTGACTCGGTGGCGATCTATATCGGCGTTCAGTCTGCCGACGAGCGTTCCAGCGCCAGCAACTGACGCTTGCGCTCGACGCCCCAGCGATAGCCCGACAGGTTACCGTCGCTGCGCACCACCCGGTGGCAAGGGATCGCCACCGCCAGGCTGTTGGCGCCGCAGGCCTGGGCCACGGCGCGGACGGCCTTGGGCAGGCCGATGCGCTGGGCGATCTCGGCGTAGCTGGCGGTGCTGCCCGGCGGAATCTCCCTCAGGGCTTGCCAGACCCGTTCCTGAAAGGCCGTGCCGCGTAGGTCCAGCGGCAAGTCGAGGCCCAGGGCCGGTGCTTCGATGAACCCCACCACCTGGGCAATCAACTGCTCGAATTCGCGGTCGGCGCCGATGAGGTTGGCGCGGCGGAATTTGTCCTGCAGGTCGCGTACCAGTGCGTCCGGATCATCCCCCAGCAGAATCGCGCACACGCCGCGGTCGCTTTGCGCCACCAGGATCGCCCCGAGCGAGCATTGGCCGACGGCGAAGCGAATGTCGGTGTTCTGCCCGGCGGCGCGGTAGTCGGCCGGTTTCATGCCAAGGACTTTGTCGGCGGCTTCATAGAAGCGGCTGTTGGAATTGAAACCAGCGTCATACAGCGCCTCGGTCACCGTCCCGGCTTCGGCCAGGCGTTCGCGCACTTTGCGCGAGCGGTGGGCAGCGGCGTAGCCCCTGGGCGTCAGGCCGGTGACAGACTTGAACACGCGATGGAAATGAAAAGGGCTCAAACCCGCACTCAGCGCCAGTTCGTTCAGGCCCGGCAGTTCCTCGGCGGCCTCGATCTGCCGGCAGGCGGCCGCGACCCGCGCCGCCTGTTGCGCGGCGATCTGGGTCTGGTCCCTGGCCACGCGTTTGCTGGGACGATAACCGGCCGCCTGGGCCTGTTCCGGCGTGTCGAAGAATTCGACGTTGCGCGGGTTGGGCAGGCGCGACAGGCTGCTGGGGTGGCAATAGATGCCGGTGGTTTTCACGCCATAGACAAATTGCCCGTCGGCACGCGGGTCCCGGGCAAGCACGGCGGCCCAGCGGGGATCCTGTTCAGAGGCGAGAGTGGTTGAAGTGCTGTTCATGGTCGTTATTCCATTGGCCCGTTTTGCCTACAGTAGCGAGCCATCCAGGTGGCGACACTCCGGGTCTTGCGGTTGAATTCTGCGCTGTTATCCGGCCATGCGGAACGTCAGGTTGATCCGCTGGGCACCCAGCGTCGGATGCTCTCCCGGCTTGAGCGGCAGCACGCCGTGGAAACGCAAGCGATCCACACCGCCCCAGACCACGACGTCGCCATGGAACAGCGCAATGCGCTGGCTTTTGTCGCTGCGCTCGAACCCGCCGAACTGGAACATCGCCGGCAGGCCCAGGGAGAGCGAGACAACGGGGGCCGTCAGGGAGCGTTCATTCTTGTCCTGGTGCAGCGACATTCGGGCACCGGGCACGTAGCGGTTGATCAGGCAGGCATCGGGCTCGAAGTGTTCGAACCCCGCCTGCCGGGCGGCATTACGGGCCAGCTCGCGAAACAGCTGCGGCATGTCGGGCCAGGGCTGGCCGGTCTGCGGGTCGTGGGCCGTGTAGCGATAGCCGCGGCGGTCGGTGGTCCAGCCGAGCGCGCCGCAACTGGTCAAGGCCACCGACATGGTAAAGCCACCGGGCGTGACCATCTGCCGGAATGGCGCCGCCTGCAGGACGCTTTCCAGCGCCGGCAGCACGCGGTCGAGCCAGGGCAGGGCAAACCCGCGTAATACGAAGGATTGCTGGCCGATCTGTTCGACCTCGCCGGGCGTGGTGGGCGATTGATCGGCGAACAGATCCAGGGTGATGGGCGTGTGGTCATTGCGCATCATGAAAAATGATCCCAAGTGTATGCCGGCGGCCGCTGTGCAAGCGGCTGACGCCATGGCGCAGGTTCACTCGATAATAACCGCGTATGCCTTTGACGGGGCGCTGGTGTACGGCGAACACCACGGCGTCGCCCTGTTTCAGATCGATGACCTGTGGTCGTGACTGCATGCGCGGGCGCTGTTCGGCGAGGACGAACTCGCCGCCGGTAAAGTCCTCGCCCGGTTCCGCCAGCAGGATCGCCACCTGCAACGGGAATACGTGCTCGCCGTACAGGTCTTGATGCAGGCAATTGTAGTCCTGCGGGCCATATTGCAGCAGCAGCGGCGTAGGGCGTTGTTGGCCTGCGGTGTGGCAGCGCCGGATGAAATCGGCGTGCTGCTCGGGATAGCGCACTGGCAGGCCCATGCAGTCGTTCCAGCGATTGGCCAGCGGCACCAGCCGGGCATACAGCGATTCACGTAACTGCTGGACGACCTTGGGCAGCGGATAGCCAAAGTACTGGTACTCGCCGCGTCCGAATCCATGACGGGCCATCACCACCCGGGAACGAAACAGCCCCGGGTCGCTGTACAAGCCTCGCAGCTCCAGGCACGGCGCTGCCGGCAGCAGGTTGCGAATGATCGCGCAGCCGTCCCGGTCGAGGCTTTGTTCAAGGGCGGGCCAGTCGAGGTCGGCGATGGGGCGGGGCAGAGAGGGCATGATCGCAATCCTTGGTGGGGGATTGCTCAGTCTGAACACTGTTGCGTCGCCTGCACCCCGTTTCTTGCGGTGTGATGAGCTTTCTGTGGCGAGGGAGCTTGCTCCCGCTGGGTGGCGCAGCCGCCCCAAACAGGCTGACGCATATTGTTCAGGTACACCGCGTCAGGCCGTTCTGCGACTGCTGCGCAGCCGAGCGGGAGCAAGCTCCCTCGCCACAACAGGCATCGTTCCGCCGTTCAGAGTGCCTTGCTGACCTTGAGGTCGCTGATCACATCGTCGCTCTCGCCATGCAGCTTCTTCAGCTCTGCCAGGGCTTCTTCCTCGGTGCCATTTTGCAACTGCGCGAACTCGAAGCGGCGTTCGCCGTTGAGCTTGTACTTGATCACGTATTTGGTCGTCTGGGCCACGGTTATTCCTGTCTTCGTCTGGGGCGCTGCTCAGCTCAGTTTCGAGCTGGAGCGCCGGATGATCTTGATCTTGTGGGTCAGGGTCGGCTTGCGGGTAACGCTGATGGCGCGACGGTTGACGGTATCGATGGTGATGTTCCAGAAGCCGGTGCTCGGTGCGGTGATCCTGGCCGGGAACGTGTCGAATGCGCCGCCATGGTAAGTGTGCCGGCCACCGTTCTTGAAGCTGCGGAAATTCGCGTCGTTCATCAAACGGATGTTGCACATTTGGGAGCATTCGATAACGACGATATCGTCCTCGTTGAGGTGCTCGCGCTGGTGGATAAATTTCAAGGGTGCCTCCAGAAGGGCATTTCTCGCCGGTCAAGACAGAAATTCAAGCAAATAATGGTGCGCAGTTTATCAGCACCGCGGGTTAATATCCGAGCCCTGTCCCAGGCTGGGCTCATTTATTACCGGCCATCAGGTAAAAAAGCGCAACGCAGGGGAGAAAAGCAGTGTTTATGCTGTCGGAGGGTCTTTATCGGAGGAATTGTATGAAGCGCAGCGTGTGGGTATTGGCCTTGGCCCTGGGTGGATGTGCGTCGGTATCGGACATCAACCAGACACCGCCCACCATGAGCGTCATCTCCGGAAAGAAGCCCCATGAATACGCCCGGTGTGTTGCCGACAAGCTGCTTGAAAGCCGTGGCCCGCTGCAAATGGAGCCGCATAAAAACGGCGTTCGGGTGATCGTTCCCGGCAAGCTGTCGGCGCTGCCGGCGGCGGTGTTCGACATCGACGAGCGCTCCAGCGGCAGCAGCATCAAGCTGCATGAAAGCATGTCCAACGTGCCCGTGCGCCCTGGAGACGTCCAGGACGCGGCCAACGCCTGCATTTCCGGTTGAGCATTGCCTCGGCTGACGGATCGCCAGGCATCGGTTAAACTGCCACCTTCGATACAAAAATGCCGCCACGGTTGCCGTTGGCGGCATTTGTCATTTATGGAGCCCGGTCAATGAAACGCGAACAGGTGCGCGAGCGCCATGCCGAAGGCCTGATCTATGCCACCCACGTGATCCAGAACCCTGGGACCCCGGGCGAGTGGATCGTGTTCTTCAAGAAAAGCGCCGGACGCAGTTTTTTCCTGGTGGACGACCAGGATGAAGTTGAGTCCTTCTCCCGGCTCGACGACCTGATCGAGACCTTGCGGGGCCTGGGGATCAAGTTCGCCGAGATTCACATCTAGTTTTTGCCCACTTTTATTTGCACACCACGACGACACTGCGGCTGCTGAAGTTGCCCACGTCGACCCCCAGAGTCTTTTCGCTTTCCTTGGCTTGTGGTGTGCCGTCGGTGCCGACGATGCGATAACCGGTGCCGGCGCAGGACGCATCGGCTTTTTCGTAGCAGGTCGCCCAGGAATTGGCTTCGCCCGAGCAGTCGATGGCCAGGCCTTGTTCACCGTTGGCCAGGTAGGTTTTTTCCGCCGAGGCACAGCCCGCCAGGGCCAGGACTGTAAACAGCGCCAGAAGTGTTTTCATGGGATCGTCATCGAGAGGGGGAGGAATGGCGCGAGATTATAGCGAATGGCCATTCCGGTACAGCTAAACCGCAGTTCCCATCAAGGCAATGATGGGATGGCCCGACTATTTCTTGCGACGAGTACTGCGTGCCGGAGCCTTTTCGCGCTCCCGGGGCGCCGGGGCAGAGCGTTCATCCTGGAATACCGCAGCGACTTCCACCGCCATGGCCTTGCTGGGCAAGGGGCCGGCGACCTGTTCTCCGTGGTAATTGGTAATCCACCACTGGCCGTCCTTGTCCTGGCTGACCGAGTAACCGTTTGCGTTTGGAGTTGCCGACATCTAATTGCCCCGTTGGCTTGATCAAGGCGGCCATGATACGTCAAAAGCTCGCAAACAGCGCCCATGGGCGTACAGTGGGACCGCTGGAACCATCGAAGCGAAAGGCGATTGAACTATCCGCCGGTTTATTTCTCTATGATGGCATCGGTTGGCCAGCGTGGGCATTGTAAGGTGCCTGCGGCCTGATTAGACTGCGCCGAAACTCGTACATACCGCCTTTTCAAGGACTTATATGATCAAGAAATGCTTGTTCCCAGCAGCCGGTTACGGTACTCGCTTCCTGCCAGCGACTAAAGCCATGCCCAAAGAAATGCTGCCGGTGGTGAACAAGCCACTGATCCAGTACGGTGTCGAAGAAGCCCTTGACGCAGGCCTGACGGAAATCTCCATCGTCACCGGCCGTGGCAAGCGCGCTCTGGAAGACCATTTCGACATCAGCTACGAGCTGGAAAACCAGATCAAGGGCACCGACAAGGAAAAATACCTGGTCGGCATCCGCAAGCTACTGGACGAGTGCTCGTTCTCCTATACCCGTCAGACCGAAATGAAAGGCCTTGGCCACGCGATCCTGACCGGTCGCCCGCTGATCGGTGATGAGCCGTTCGCCGTGGTGCTGGCGGACGACTTGTGCGTCAACCTCGAAGGCGACGGCGTACTGACCCAGATGGTCAAGCTGTACAAGCAGTTCCGCTGCTCCATCGTGGCGATCCAGGAAGTCGATCCGCAGGAAACCAACAAGTACGGTGTGATCGCCGGCGAGATGATCCGCGAAGACATCTACCGGGTTCACAGCATGGTCGAGAAGCCAAAGCCTGAAGACGCACCGTCGAACCTCGCGATCATCGGTCGCTACATCCTGACTCCGGACATCTTCGACCTGATCGAACAGACCGAGCCAGGCAAGGGCGGCGAAATCCAGATCACCGACGCCCTGATGAAACAAGCCCAGAACGGCTGCGTGATGGCCTACAAGTTCAAGGGCAAGCGTTTCGACTGCGGTGGCGCCGAAGGTTATATCGACGCGACCAACTTCTGCTTCGAGAACTTCTACAAGACCGGCAAGGCTTACTGATAGCCTGCACCGCGCCTTGAAAAAGCGCCCCGACTGGTTCGGGGCGTTTTTTTGCCTGCCGTTCCAGACGCTGAATCCCCGTTGAATTGCGACTGCTTCGCAGCCGAGCGGGAGCAAGCTCCCTCGCCACAAAGGCAACCTGCGAAATGCCGGTTGGCTTTTGCGCTTGCGCCCCCATAATCATTTCCATCGCCGCCCGATCGGGCTGCTCCATGCAGGAACAGCAGGTATGCTGACGGCCTGCCGAAGGAGATGAATGATGGCCTACGATTTTGACCTGTATGTGATTGGCGCCGGTTCCGGCGGTGTTCGGGCTGCACGGTTTGCCGCCGGTTTTGGAGCCAAGGTGGCCGTGGCGGAAAGCCGCTACCTGGGCGGCACCTGCGTGAATGTCGGCTGCGTGCCGAAAAAACTGCTGGTCTACGGCGCGCATTACGCCGAGGACTTCGAGCAAGCTTCGGCCTATGGCTGGACAGCGGGCGAGGCGAGTTTCGACTGGGCCACGCTGATCGCCAACAAGGATCGCGAGATCAATCGTCTCAACGGTATCTACCGCAACCTGCTGGTCAACAGCGGCGTCACGCTGCATGAAGGTCACGCGAAGATTACCGGCCCTCACGAAGTGGAAATCAACGGCCAGCGCCACACCGCACAACACATCATGATCGCCACGGGCGGCTGGCCGGTGATCCCGGACATTCCGGGGCGCGAGCACGCCATCAGTTCCAACGAGGCGTTTTTCCTCAAGTCGCTGCCCAAGCGCATGCTGGTGGTTGGTGGCGGCTATATCGCGGTGGAGTTCGCCGGGATTTTCCATGGCATGGGTGCGCAGACCTCCTTGCTGTATCGCGGCGACCTGTTCCTGCGCGGCTTCGACGGCGCGGTGCGCAAACACTTGGCCGAAGAGCTGCAACGCCGGGGCCTGGACCTGCAATTCAACGCGGACATCCAGCGCATCGACAAGGAAGTCGACGGCAGCCTGAAGGTGACGCTCAAGGACGGTCGCACGCTGGTCACCGATTGCGTGTTCTACGCCACTGGCCGCCGCCCGATGCTGGATAACCTCGGCCTGGAGAACACCGGCGTCACGCTGGACGACAAGGGTTTTGTGCAGGTCAACGAAAAGTATGAGACCGCTGAGCCGTCGATCCTGGCGATTGGCGACGTGATCGGTCGCGTGCAGTTGACCCCCGTCGCACTGGCCGAAGGCATGGCGGTCGCGCGGCGCCTGTTCAAGCCCGAGCAATACCGTCTGGTGGATTACCGGATGATTCCCACGGCCGTGTTCAGCCTGCCGAACATCGGCACCGTTGGCCTGACTGAAGAGCAGGCGCGGGAGGAGGGCCATGAGGTGCAGATTTTCGAAAGCCGTTTCCGGCCGATGAAGCTGACTCTCACCGAGTGCCAGGAGCGCACGCTGATGAAACTGGTGGTCGACGCCAGCACCGACAAGGTGCTGGGTTGCCACATGGTCGGGCCGGACGCCGGGGAAATTGTCCAGGGCCTGGCGATCGCCCTCAAGGCCGGGGCCACCAAGCGCGACTTCGACGAGACCATTGGCGTGCACCCAACCGCCGCCGAAGAATTCGTTACCATGCGCACGCCAACCGCCTGACTGGCGCCTTCGAAGCAAGGCTGTGATCCATCGGTCCAGCCTTGTGAACTGTTTGGCAACTGCCACGATCAACAAAGGGTCGCCTGTGGCAGCTCCACAGATTTCTTCTATCTATATAGATTCCTGATAGCCAAAACCAATCATTCGCATGAGCTTTGCCAATGAGCCAGCGGCGGCGTGAGTGGCTAAGATTCACTTCATCAACTTCTCAACCCCTGACGGAGAGTCAACGATGCCTATCATCAACAGCCAAGTTAAACCGTTCAAAGCGACCGCTTTCAAAAACGGCGCATTCGTCGAAGTCTCGGACGCCGACCTGAAAGGCAAGTGGTCTGTCGTGTTCTTCTACCCGGCTGACTTCACCTTCGTTTGCCCAACCGAACTGGAAGACCTGGCCGACAACTACGCCGAGTTCCAGAAGCTGGGCGTCGAGATCTACAGCGTGTCGACCGACACCCACTTTGCCCACGCTGCCTGGCACAACACCTCGCCAGCCATCGGCAAGATCCAGTACACCATGATCGGCGACCCGACCCTGGCCATCTCCCGCAACTTCGATGTGCTGATCGAAGAAGCCGGTCTGGCGGATCGCGGTACGTTCGTGATCAACCCGGAAGGCCAGATCAAGATCGTTGAAATCAACGACGGCGGTGTAGGCCGTGACGCTTCCGAGCTGCTGCGCAAGATCAAGGCTGCTCAGTACGTTGCTGCCCACCCAGGCGAAGTCTGCCCAGCCAAGTGGAAAGAAGGCGAGGCCACCCTGGCTCCGTCCCTGGACCTGGTCGGCAAGATCTAAACCAGTGCGTTATCCGAGGGCGATTCGCTCTTAGCCAAGTAAGCCGCTTCGCCCCAAAAAACGCCCGGGCGAGATTCGCTCGGGCGTTGTTTTTTCTGAAATTCAAACATGGAAATCGCCCGTATGTTGGACGCCAATCTTAAAGCTCAGTTGAAGTCATACCTGGAACGGGTCACCCAGCCGATCGAGATCGTTGCATCCCTCGACGACGGTGCGAAATCCCAGGAAATGCTTGCGTTACTCAAAGACGTTGCCAGTCTTTCCAACCAGATTACCTTGCTCGACAACGGTACCGATGCGCGTAAGCCATCGTTCTCGTTGAATCGCCCGGGAGCCGATATCAGCCTGCGCTTCGCCGGCATTCCCATGGGGCACGAATTCACTTCGCTGGTGCTGGCCCTGCTACAAGTCGGCGGCCACCCTTCGAAGGCCAGTGTCGAAGTGATCGAACAGATCCGCTCGCTCAAGGGCGAGTTCAACTTCGAGACGTATTTCTCGCTGTCATGCCAGAACTGCCCGGACGTGGTCCAGGCGTTGAACCTGATGGCGGTGCTGAACCCGAACATCCGTCACGTCGCCATCGACGGCGCGCTGTTCCAGGCCGAAGTCGACGAACGCCAGATCATGGCGGTGCCGAGCATCTACCTGAACGGCGTGAACTTCGGCCAGGGCCGCATGGGCCTGGAAGAAATCCTCGCCAAGATCGACACCAGCGGCATCGAGCGTCAGGCCGAGAAGATCAGCGCCAAGGATGCTTTTGATGTACTGGTGGTCGGCGGTGGCCCTGCCGGTGCTTCGGCAGCGATCTACGCGGCCCGTAAAGGCATCCGCACCGGCGTCGCGGCCGAGCGTTTCGGCGGCCAGGTGCTCGACACCATGGCGATCGAGAACTTCATCTCGGTCCAGGAAACCGAAGGCCCGAAACTGGCCGTCGCCCTGGAAGAGCACGTCAAGCAGTACGACGTCGACATCATGAACCTGCAACGTGCCGACGCTTTGGTCGCTGGCAAAGAGGGCGGGCTGCATGAGATCAAGTTCGCCAGCGGTGCGAGCCTCAAGGCCAGGACCGTGATCCTGGCGACCGGTGCCCGCTGGCGTGAAATGAACGTGCCGGGCGAGCAGCAATACCGCAACAAGGGCGTGGCGTACTGCCCGCATTGTGACGGTCCGCTGTTCAAAGGCAAGCGCGTAGCGGTGATCGGCGGCGGCAACTCCGGCGTCGAAGCGGCCATCGACCTCGCGGGTATCGTGGCTCATGTCACCTTGTTGGAGTTCGACGTGCAATTGCGTGCCGACGCGGTGTTGCAGCGCAAACTGCACAGCCTGCCAAACGTGACGGTGATCACCAACGCCCAGACCACCGAAGTGACCGGCGACGGCCAGAAGGTCAACGGTCTGCGCTACAAGGACCGTCCAAGCGGTGAAGTACGAGACGTGTCGCTGGAAGGCATCTTCGTGCAGATCGGTCTGTTGCCAAACACCGATTGGCTCAAGGGCACCGTCGAGCTGTCACCGCGTGGCGAGATCATCGTCGATGCTCGTGGCGAGACCTCGATCCCGGGTGTGTTCGCCGCCGGTGACGTGACCACGGTGCCGTACAAGCAGATCGTGATCGCCGTGGGCGAGGGGGCCAAGGCTTCGTTGAGCGCCTTCGATCACCTGATCCGTACGTCCGCACCGGCCTGACGCCAGCCGCTGGAAAAACAAAACCCCATGGGCCACGGCTCATGGGGTTTTTTTTGCAGTGCGCAAACCCTGTGGGAGCGACCCTGCTCGCGAAGCGGTGTGTCAGCTACGTCATTGTCAACTGATCCGCCGCCTTCACGAGCAGGCTCGCTCCCACAAGGGCTCCACCATAAGGGGAAGGCCGTGAGGTCTACAACGGCGCAGGCTGAATGATCTCGACCCAGTAGCCGTCCGGGTCCTTGATGAACGCCAGGCTCTTCATGCGGCCATCGCTCAGGCGTTTCTGGAAATCGCAGCCCAGCGCTTCGAAGCGCTCACAGGCGGCGACGACGTCCGGCACCGAGATGCAGATGTGGCCGAAACCGCGCGGGTCGCTGTTGCCGTTGTGGTAGGCAAACGCCGGATCGTTTTCGGTGCCATGGTTATGCGTCAGTTCGAGGATGCCGGGGATCGACTTCATCCACTCGGTACGCGCCGCGGCGTCTGCCGGGATCTGGCTCTTGTCCACCAGCGCAAGGAAGTAAAGGCTGAATTCGGCTTCGGGAAAGTCGCGTTTTTCCACCAGCGAAAAACCCAATACACGGGTGTAAAAGTCGAGGGACCTGGTGATGTCCTTGACCCGCAGCATGGTGTGGTTGAAGACGAATCCGGCCGTGGCGGCGTCGGGCTGGGCAGTAACGCCTGGGAAAGTGTCGAGTTCGTGCAGGCTCATGGGCCCTCCGGAAAATAAGTGGGGCAAACGGCGTCGCAACCGGGCTGCGACGGTTCCTGGGCTTGCTTCAGATGGCTTCCTTGCAGGTGCGTCCATGATACGCAAGGCGTGCGCCATCGCCAAACCGCGTGTGGCTATTGCCTGGTTCTGCGGCGGGCTTCAGACTTTACGATTGGTCCTTGAGTGCAACGCAATGATTCGATCCTGTCTCACGCTGTCCGTTCTTTTGTCATTCAGCATTGCGAGTAGCGTTGCCCTTGCGCTCGAACCGCAGGTTGCATGGCCATCGGGCTGGGTAGTCGAGTCGCTCCCCGCGCAGGCGTCCGCACCGGCGAGTGCGCAGTCGATCAGGCGTGAACGCGCGACCAAGAACGATTCCGCGGGTAATGCCGTGATGGTGATGGAACTGACAACCACGCCCGTCGAACCCGATCATCAGGTCAACTTGCAAGGTGTGTTGCTGGAGATGCGCAAATCCATTCAAAAGGATTTTTTCCAGGGCGGTTATCAAAGCGTCTGCAATAAGATTCATTCTTCCATGTTGGGCGGGACTGCAGCGCTGGAAACCACTTGCACGATCACGCAGAACGGCAGGCACGTGTTGTCTCAAACACTTGTTGCTGCGCTAAAAGAGGGCAGGGCGTATGTGCTGTCCTACGCCGGCCAGGCCCAGGTATTTGTTGAAAGCCAGGAGGAAGTTCAGTCTGTAAGAAATAGCCTGAAACTCTAACGCTTCTAATACTCAAGGCTTGCTACCGAAGTTGTCCGGCACAAAAAGCCCTGAACCCGTCAGGGCTTCTCAATAAAATTGCCGATGGTCAACCGCGCAACCAGGAATCAACGGTTTGAGCCCCGTATTGTTCCTTCCATGCCTTCAGTCCGCGGTGGTTGCCGCCCTTGGTTTCGATCAGTTCGCCGGTGTGCGGGTTCTGGTACACCTTGACCACGCGGGCACGGCGGGTCTTGGTTGGCTTGACCGCCTGCGGGCCGGCCTTGGATTGCTTCGGATCAAGAATGGCGACGATGTCGCGCAGGCTCTTGCCGTAGGTTTTCATCAGCCCCAGGAGCTTTTCTTCAAATTCGATCTCTTTTTTCAGCCCGGCGTCATTCTTCAGAGATTCCAGCTGTTTGAGCTGCTCCTGAAGGGCCCTTTCGGCTGCACGGAATTCAGCGAGTCTGGACAATATCGTTACTCCAATCAAAATGTCTGGCTGATACAAACCGCCAACAAAGCATTAAACCAAGCGCTTTGTAGCGACTCGATGATAATGACTTCCTGCTCTCTGGCACAGGCAAAAAAATTGTAGTAGTTAATTCAGAAAGTGTAAATCGTAACTTTTTCGTTATGTAACAGGAACAATTGTTCCTGCCCGTCTAACGTGTATCGGTCAATCGAACGGTGTCGTGGACGGGGGGTTTAGCGGCGGTCAGCGCAGCCGTGAAATCTTCGCCGCTAATAGGCCGGCCAAACAGATAACCTTGTAGAAAGTTGACCTTGTGAGCCGTCAGGTAATCGCTTTGCTCAACGGTTTCGACGCCCTCTGCGACGATTTCCAACTGCAGTTTCCCCGACAGCTCGATGATGCTGTCCAGGATATGGCGTGACAACGCATCGGCGCCGATCATCGCGACAAAGCTTTGATCGATTTTCAGAAAGTCGACGTTGAACTGCTGCAAGTAGCCCAGGCTGGAATGGCCGGTGCCAAAATCGTCAATGGCGATCTTGACGCCCAGTTCGTGCAGCAGCTCGAACAATTGGTGGGTCACCGGGCTCGGTTCGATCAGCTCGCGCTCGGTCAGCTCCAGCACCAGCGTGATGACGCCCGGTGGGAACGCGGCCAGGAACTCGCGGCAATCCTCCAGCAGCGCCAGGTCCTTGCAGTGGCGGGCGGTGATATTGATACCGACATGAAACGGCGTCTCCAGCAAGGGCACGAGCGGCACCAGCAATTGCCTGGTCTGCTGCATCAGTGCCTGGGTCATCGGCACGATCAGCCCGCTGTGTTCGGCGAGCGGGATAAACAGGTCCGGACGCACCAGGCCTTCGTTGGGGTGGATCCAGCGCATCAGCACTTCAACCCCGGCCCGACGCTTGTCGTCGCCGCGCACCACCGGTTGCAGATAGGGCACAAACTCCCCGGCTTCGAGGGCGCGTAGCAGTTCATGGCTGGGAGAGGAGGTGTGCTTCTGGGTCCAATGCGCGAGCAGCGCCGCGATGGCGCCGAAGACAACCAGCAGGCTGAACAGCGGCGGATATTCCCGGGCCATGTAGCGCCAGGTTTCCCCTTCATCGAAGCCGGCTTCGACGCTGAAGGCGTAGCGTGACGAGGCCAGCTCGTTGCGAGCTACCGGCTGGGCCGGCGGCGGGGTTTGCCGGACCTTGCCATCCGCTGCCAGCCAACTCGGCCCGACTTGCAGCAGCAAACGCGTCTCGCCGCCAATCAGGCGCAGGACATTGGCCAGGTGGTAACCGTCGAGTGTCGCCAGTGCCCCTTGCCGGCCCTCGTTGAGCCGGTAGATCAGCAATGCCGTGTCGGGCGTGACGGGGTTGCCGTCCATCAGCCACAGAGTGCCCTGGTGGTAATTGTGCGGGTTGACCGGCTCCTCGAATTCGCCGAACAGCGAGCTGCAGTACAGCGTGTCGTCCCATATCAGGTTGGTCGAACGGACGAAGGGCCGGCGGGTCACCTGGTCACGCAGGGCCAGTTTTACCGCTTCGCAAGGTTGCCCGGCCAGGGGCAGCAGTGCGCGCGCCGCCAGCGCCGTATTGTCGAGCATCAGCTCGACTTGCCGGACCAGCTCTCCCGCCGTCTGCCGAGCCTGCTGTTGCAGTGTGCGTTCGGCCTGGATATAAAGAATGGCCACCCCCGAGAGCACCGGCAGCACCCCGCAGAACAGGGTGACCAGGTTGCGACGGGACCGCTTGCGTAACGGTGTGGCGGACAATGGCATCGGTACGACCTTATTGGGCCTGGGCGGGAAACTGCGTCGATGATAGACGGCCAGGCAGCTGCGCGCTCGTCGGCCTCCAGGCTTACGGCTGCCGGGCTGCGTCGATGAACGCCAGGGTCGCGGGCGAGGCCTGGCGGCTGTCCAGCACCGCGAGGCCGATCTGGCGTGGAACGCGCGGCGACAAGGGGCGTACGACAAACCCGGGATTTTCCATGGCCGGCAGCGAACCCTCGGAAACCACGGTCAGGGCTTCACCCCGGCTGACCACATCCAACGTACTGAGCAGTTGCGAACAGCGATAGCGGATATTCGGCGTGAGCCGGGCGGCGCTGAACAGCCGCCGGACCACTTCCGAGGAACCGGCCTCGGTGAGTATGAAGGGGTCGTTGCACAGCGCCTTGAGCTCCACGCAGGCGCGCTCGGCGAGGGGATGATAGGTGGGCAGCAGGGCGACCATCTGGTCCTCCATCAAGGCGAACGTATCGAAGCGCTCCTCGGGCAGGACCACGAAACCGACGTCGATCCGTCGTTCATCCAGCCATTGCAGCACTTGCCGGTCCGGCCCTTCATCGATGTGCACTTCGATCCCCGGATGCAGGGTGCGGTAGCGCTGCAGGATGGCGGGCAGCAGTTTCATCGACGACGTCGGCCCGAACGAGCCGATGCGCAGGGTCCCACGGCGCATGCCGCGGGCATCCGCGGCCTCTTGTTGCAGGGTGTTGGCCAAGCCGAGCATGGCCCGGGCACGCAGCAATAATTGCTGGCCGATGTCGCTGAGCTCGACGAGGGATTGATGACGCCTGAACAGTTCGACGCCCAACTCCTGCTCCAGGGATTTTATCGCGTGGGAAACCGCTGACTGGCCGATGCCCAGGCGTGTCGCGGCCGCGGTGAAACCTTGCAGTTCGGCGACCAGCGAAAAGATCTCGAGTTGGGTGAGGGTCATGAGTAAAGGCTCATTTTACGATGATGTTCCATGAGCAGGACAATACGCTATCCCAGCGACACACGGGACATTGATCAATCGCCTATATGGTGGCCCATGAAAGCCCTGGAACAAACTGCCTCGACACCCTCGGACCTGCCGGTCTACCTCAAGCTTGCGATGGTCACGATGATCTGGGGCGGCACCTTTGTTGCCGGCAGGATCCTTGCCGATGCCTTGACGCCGATGTTCGCCGCCAGCTTGCGTTTTCTCCTGGCAAGCATCGCGCTGTTGCTGTTTCTCGGCGTCGCCGGTATCCCCCTGGCCAGGCCCGGCTTGAAACAGGGCCTGCAGCTGGCCGCGCTGGGGTTCTTCGGGATTTTTCTCTACAACCTGTGTTTTTTCCATGGCTTGCAATACATCAACGCATCGCGCGCCTCGTTGATCGTCGCGTTGAATCCGGCGGTGATCGGGTTGGCCTCCTGGTGCTTGTTCAAGGAACGGTTGGGCCGCTTTAAAGTCGCCGGTATCGGGCTGTGCATCGGCGGGGCGGGGTTGGTCATCATCAGTCGTGAACCGTCCTTGTTGCAGGCGACGGAACACGCTTGGCGCGGGGATCTGCTGATCTTCGGCTGTGTGCTGGGGTGGGGCATCTATTCGCTGTTCTCCAAAGGCCTGAATGAAAGCCTGGGTCCTTTGCAGACCGTGACCTGGTCGATCCTGCTGGGCACGCTGATGTTGTGGCTGGCGTGCGCAGCCGGCGGTGAGATCCGCTTCGAGGCATTGCCCGGGCTGGACATCAGGCAATGGTTGAGCCTGCTGTACCTCGGCGTGCTGGGTTCGGCCCTGGCCTATATCGCCTGGTATCAAGGCATCCGCCGGATCGGTGCGACGCGTTCCGGCGTCTTTATTGCGCTCAACCCGCTGACGGCAGTATTGCTGGGCGCGATGCTGCTCGACGAACGGCTCACTTTGTTGATGTGCGTAGGCGGCGGGTTAATCCTGGCGGGGATCTTCCTGTGCAACAAACCGCTTGCACGCTCGGCGAAAAAGACGATTTGATACCTGAGGCGGACAAACCGGGTTACGCTGTGTAGAATCGGGTTACGCATACAAGAATAACGTCTTCTGGCAGCAGAAGCCTCGCCCGCAATAGCCTTGGGTCGACAATGAAGATACTTGGGTTTCAACTGATCTATGGCGACTTCCTCGCCCGCAGTGTCCGCGGCATTTCCTGCGCGCCGCCCCGCGTCCTCAGCATCACTGGCAACTAACGTTTTTTTGTTAATTGATAAGTTTGATGAGGCGCCGACATGGCAGATCTATACGAAAACCCGATGGGCCTGATGGGCTTCGAATTCATTGAGTTCGCATCCCCGACCCCGAATACCCTGGAGCCGATCTTCGAGATCATGGGCTTCACCAAGGTGGCCACCCACCGTTCCAAGGACGTGCACCTGTACCGCCAGGGCGCGATCAACCTGATCCTCAACAACGAACCGCACAGCGTGGCGTCCTACTTCGCGGCCGAGCACGGCCCGTCGGTGTGCGGCATGGCCTTCCGTGTCAAGGATTCGCAAAAAGCCTACAAGCGGGCCCTGGAACTCGGTGCCCAGCCGATCCACATCGAAACCGGCCCGATGGAGCTGAACCTCCCGGCGATCAAAGGCATTGGCGGCGCGCCGCTGTACCTGATCGACCGTTTTGGCGAAGGCAGCTCGATCTACGACATCGACTTCGTCTTCCTCGAGGGTGTCGATCGCAATCCGCTGGGCGCCGGCCTGAAGATCATCGACCACCTGACCCACAACGTTTATCGCGGGCGCATGGCCTACTGGGCCAACTTCTACGAGAAGCTGTTCAATTTCCGCGAGATTCGTTACTTCGATATCAAGGGCGAATACACCGGCCTGACTTCCAAGGCCATGACGGCCCCGGACGGCATGATCCGCATCCCGCTGAACGAAGAGTCGTCCAAGGGCGCCGGTCAGATCGAAGAGTTCCTGATGCAGTTCAACGGCGAAGGTATCCAGCACGTGGCCTTCCTGACCGACGACTTGATCAAGACCTGGGATGCGCTCAAGAAGATCGGCATGCGCTTCATGACCGCGCCGCCGGACACCTACTATGAAATGCTCGAAGGCCGCCTGCCGAACCATGGCGAACCGGTGACGGAGCTGCAATCGCGGGGCATCCTGCTGGACGGTGCTGCGGACCAGGGCGACAAGCGTCTGTTGCTGCAGATATTCTCGGAAACCCTGATGGGGCCGGTGTTCTTCGAATTCATCCAGCGCAAGGGCGACGATGGCTTCGGCGAGGGCAACTTCAAGGCACTGTTCGAATCGATCGAGCGTGACCAGGTGCGGCGTGGGGTACTCACTACCGAGTAAACCGAACAGTTAGAAAAGCCCGCCCGGCAGTGATGTCGGGCGGGCTTTTTGTTGTCGATGCAAGACCCCTGTGGGAGCGAGCCTGCTCGCGAAAGCGCTGTGTCAG
>NZ_JBHFJB010000066.1:19547-21755 GCF_057334555.1 Pseudomonas sp. AGC41 | reverse complement strand
CCGCGGGGGTAGCCTTAAGCCCGGCGCCGCTGCCGCACCAGGTGCCTGAAGCCTTCCAGTACCAGCACGGCCACCGCCAACCAGATGGGGATATAGGTGAGCCATTCCTCAGCCTGGATGCTTTCCCCCAGCAGCAGCGCGACGCCCAGCAGCAGCACCGGTTCGACATAACTCAACAGCCCGAACAGGCCGAGCGGCAGCAAGCGGCTGGCAACGATGTAGGCCACCAGCGCCGAGGCGCTGATGACGCCAAGTACCGGAATGAGCAGCGATAGCCACGGGTATTGGCTGAAGACACCAAAGCCTTGCGCACCGCTCTGCACGAACCAGAGGGCCAACGGCAGCATCAGGGCCATGTCCAGCCAGAGACCGCCGAGGTTGTCGGTCCGGATGCGTTTGCGCAGGATGAAATACAGTGGATAGCCCAGCACGACCAACAGGGTCGCCCAAGACAAACTGCCGACTTGCCATAGCTCGTTGAGCACGCCGAGCGTAGCGAGGAACACGGCGATTTTCTGAAAGCGCGAGAGCCGCTCGCCATAGACGATGCGCCCGGTCAGGACCATCGACAGCGGCAGCAGAAAATAACCCAGCGACACGTCCAGGCTGTAGCCGTTGAGCGGCGCCCACATGAACAGCCACAACTGCGCGCCCATCAACGCCGAAGACGCCATCGCCCCGAGCAGCAGAAGCGGTGTGGCGACCAGCCGCTCGACAAGATCGGCGACGAGCTTCCACTCCCGTGCAATCAGCATGAACGCCGTCATGCAAGGCATCGTCAGCAGCATGCGCCAGCCAAAAATCTCCAGGCCGGTCAGCGGTGCGAGCAGCGAGGTGTAGTAATACATGACCGCGAACAGGGCGGAGGCCGAGGCCGATAGAGCGATGCCTTTGGACACTGATGCCTCTTGTTATTGGAATTGCAGCAGGGGATTGTCTACCCGTGGCAAGGGAGCTTGCTCCCGCTGGGCCGCGTAGCGGACCCGAAAATAGCGGCTGTTACGCAGCCGAGCGGGAGCAAGCTCCCGCGCCACGGGGGCCTGCGTTGAATATTACGACGTATGCGGCACGCGGCCCGGCACGAAATGACTGATGTCGTTGAACCCCGGCGTTGAAGCATGCCCCGGTGTCACCAGCGAATCGATGAACGCTTCGTCATCCGCCGTGATCCGCACCGCTTGCGCCCTGGTGTACGCGTCCCACTGCTCCTCGGTGCGCGGTCCGACGATGGCCGAAGTGACGGCACGGTTGTTCAGCACCCAGGCAATGGCGAATTCGACGATGCCGACGCCGCGAGCGCGGGTGTATTGCTGGATCTGCTGGGCAATGCGCAGGGATTCGACCCGCCATTCGGTTTCCAGGATGCGCTTGTCCTGGCGGCCGGCGCGGCTGTTGGCGTCCGGTGCCACATCGGGTGCGTACTTGCCGCTGAGCACACCTCGGGCGAGGGGGCTGTAGGGCACCACGCCGAGGCCGTAGTTCTGCGCGGCGGTGATCTGTTCGGTTTCCGCCTGGCGGTTGACGATGTTGTACAGCGGCTGGCTGATCACCGGCCGATCGACGCCCAGGCTGTCGGCGATACGGATCACCTCGGCGATGCGCCAGGCACGGTAGTTCGACAGGCCCCAATAACGGATCTTGCCCTGGCGAATCAAGTCGCCGATGGCCGACACCGTGACCTGCAAGGGCGTGTTGTGGTCTTCGCGGTGCAGGTAGTAGATGTCCAGGTAATCGGTGCCCAGGCGCGTCAGGCTGGCCTCGATGCCGTTGAAGATATGCTTGCGGCTCAAGCCGCTGCGGTTGGGCACGCCGTCCGGCGGGCCGAAGCCGACCTTGGTGGCGAGCACCCACTCGTGGCGACGGCTGGCAATCGCCTCGCCGACGATTTCTTCGGAACGGCCGTTGGTGTAGACATCGGCCGTGTCGATGAAATTGATGCCCTGGTCCCAGGCCTTGTCGATGATCCGCAGCGAATCCTCGGTGCTGGTCTGTTCACCGAACATCATCGTGCCCAGGGTCAGCGTCGAGACTTGCAACCCGGAATGGCCCAGCGTGCGGTAACTCATGGACAAGATCCTTTTATCGATGGGAAAGGTCCCATCAAATACCAGAACCGCCGTGTGGATCCAACCGTTTTCTCTACCCCGGCGAAATCCAATGTGGGAGCGAGCCTGCTCGCGAAGGCGTACTTCCAGGCACCCTCTACAG
>NZ_JBHFJB010000066.1:2147-19527 GCF_057334555.1 Pseudomonas sp. AGC41 | reverse complement strand
CCTCTACAGTGACTGACACGGCGCTTTCGCGAGCAGGCTCGCTCCCACAGGAGGCAAACCGCGTCAGCCCCGCAGGGTGCGCGTCATGCGCAACGCCAGCAGGCTGCCGCAGACGATCACTGCCGCCAGCACATAAAGCGCCGCATCGGTCGAGCCGGTGGCGTCCTTGACCCAGCCCACCAGGTACGGGCTGAGGAAGCCGGCCATCTGGCCCATGGAATTGATCAACGCCAGGCCGCCGGCCGCCGCACCCGCGCTGAGCAGGGCGGTGGGCACCGGCCAGAACATCGGCAGGCCGGTGAGGGCGCCCATGGTGGCGATGGTCAGGCCGAGGATGGCGATGGCCGGCGTAGTGGCGAAATTGACGGCGATCAGCAGCCCGACCGCACCCATCAGCATCGGCACGACCAGATGCCAGCGGCGCTCCTTGCGCAGGTCCGCCGAGCGGCCCACCAGCAGCATGAACACCGCCGCCAGCAGATAGGGGATCGCACTCAGCCAGCCGATTACCAGGTTATCGCTGAAACCCAGGTTCTTAATGATCGACGGCAGCCAGAAGTTGATCGCGTACACGCCGCTCTGGATACAGAAGTACACCAGGCCGAAGGCCCAGATCGCCGGGTTCCTGAATACGGCTGCCAGGGAATCGGTGGTGGTCTTCGGCTTGTTGGCCAGGTCTTCGGCATGGTCGGCGGTGAGCACGGCGCGCTCATGGTCGGTCAGCCACTTGGCATTGGCGAATGTGTCGCTGAGCAGGAAGAACGCCAGGCCCCCGAGGATCACCGTCGGCACGCCTTGCAGCAGGAACATCCACTGCCAGCCCGCCAGGCCACCCTGGCCAGCGGCGAAATGGTTGAGGATCCAGCCGGAAAACGGGCTGCCGAGCAGGCCGGACACCGGGATGGCCGACATGAACAGCGCCATGATCCGGCCGCGACGGAACGTCGGGAACCACTGCGAGAGGTACAGCACCACGCCAGGGAAGAACCCGGCCTCGGCTGCACCAGTGAACAGGCGCAAGGTATAGAACCCGGTCGGGGTGGTGACGAACAGCAGGCAGGTCGACAGCGTGCCCCAGGTGATCATCATCAGCGCGATCCAGCGCCGCGGGCCGAATTTTGTCAGTGCCAGGTTGCTCGGCACGCCACACAGCACGTAGCCGATGAAGAAGATCCCGGCACCAAGGCCGTACACGGTTTCGCTGAATTTCAGCGCATCGAGCATCTGCAACTTGGCGAAGCCAACGTTGACCCGGTCCAGGTAGTTGAACAGGTAGCAGATGAAGATGAAGGGGATCAAGCGCAGGGTGATGCGCTTGTAGACGGTATTTTTTTCGTCGGGGGTAGCCAGGAGGGCTGCTGCGCTCTGGGACATGGCGAGTCTCTCTTTATTATGATTTTGGCGTGCCAAGGGGTAACGTTGACCGCCCCTTGAGTCTCGCCAGCCTGAGGGCCCGTGTCTTTGTGCCGGGGCACAGGGTTTGCGCGCGGACCCTGTGCGGCTGACCAATCGCGCTGAAGCATTACACCCAAAAACAAGAAGCCTGCTTACAAGGAATCGCCCATGTTCGAACTCGATCACGACCTCGCCCAGGACATCGTCGACCGGGCGATGGCGATTCTGCCCTATAACGTCAACGTCATGGATAACCAGGGCCTGATCCTTGCCAGTGGCGAGCGCGAGCGCATCAATACCCGTCACGAGGGTGCGCAGCTGGTCCTGGCGAATGGGCGGGTGGTGGAAATCGACGAGCACACCGCCGTGCACCTCAAGGGCGTGCAGCCAGGAATCAACCTGCCGTTGATGCTCGACCAGCGGTTGATCGGCGTGCTCGGCATCACCGGCGAACCCGCGCAATTGCGCACCTACGCCGAACTGGTGCGCATGACCGCCGAAATGCTGCTCGCCCAGCGCAACCAGCAGGCCGAGCAGCAATGGCGGCGCCAGCGTTGCGATGATTTACTGGCGCTGCTGCTGGGCGATGCCGGGGATTCGCCACGGTTGCTCGACGAAGCCCAGCAGATGGGCCTCAAGCCGCAGCTGTCGCGGGTGCCGTACCTGTTTGAATTGGGCAAGGAACATGGGCCCGGGCAAACCGTCGAGGCGCTGAGCGCGTGGTTGATGTCGCGCTACCCGGACAGCTGGTGCCTGAGCTCGTCCAAATCTTCTTTGCTCTGGTGCCGGCCGGTCACGGCTTCGGTGGAGAACGAGCGCTTGCTTGGCAAGCTCGACGGGCTGGGCTGGAACATCCTCAGGGTGGCGGTGGGCGGTCAGGCCGAGGGTTTGGCCGGCCTGCGCCGTTGTTACCGGCGCGTGGCGGATTTGCTCGCTTATGGCCGTGATGTCCTGCCGCAGTCGCGCCTGTTGATCCTCAATCGTTACCGTCTGCCGGTGCTGCTCTGGCGTCATCGCAGCGACGATGCGCTGGACGAGTTGCTGGTGCCGCTGCGCAAGGTGATTGCCAAGGACAACAACGGACAACTCCTGGCGACCCTGCGCAGCTGGTGCGAACACGACGGCCAGAGCCAGGCCTGCGCCGACGCGCTGGGCATCCACCGCAACAGCCTGCGCTATCGCATGGAACGCATCGCCGAGCTCAGCGGCGTGGACCCGCTCAGGCTGGATGGGATGTTGGCGTTGTATCTAGGCGTCCAACTGTTGCCCCATGATCAAAATTATCCGGCGTGATCCCTTCGCGGGCAGGCTCGCTCCCACATTGGATCTGCTGTGATCCCATATCCAGTAGAAAATACTTGTGGGAGCGAGCCTGCTCGCGAAGAGGCCAGCAATGCCGAACCGCCATTTTTGTGAAATTGACCAATAATGCCAAGGGAGTTTTGTGCGGCGGACCGGCGTCAGGGCTGCGGTCAGCTGGCAGCATGCTGTGCATCGGAACCGGAGAACAAAAATGAAAATAATCATCGCCCCCGACTCGTTCAAGGACAGTCTCAGCGCCCAGGGCGTGGCGGACGCGATTGCCCAGGGGTTGGCCGAGGTCTGGCCGGATGCGCAGTTGATCAAATGCCCGATGGCCGACGGCGGGGAAGGGACGGTGGAGTCGGTGTTGGCGGCCTGCAACGGCCAATGGCGTCGCGCCCGGGTTCGCGGGCCCTTGGGCGCCGCTGTCGAGGCCCGCTGGGGCTGGCTGCCCGACAGCGGCACCGCGATCATCGAGATGGCCGAGGCCAGCGGCCTGCAACTGTTGCCGCCGGGGCAGCGCGACGCGTGTTCCAGCAGCACCTTCGGCACCGGCGAACTGATTCGCGCAGCGCTCGATGCAGGCGCTGGCCGGGTGATCCTGGCGATCGGCGGCAGCGCCACCAACGACGGCGGTGCCGGGGCGATGCAGGCCCTGGGCGTGGCGCTGCTGGACGCCCAGGGCCAATCGCTGCGGCCCGGCGGCCTGGCCCTGGGCAAACTGGCGCGCATTGACCTGAACGAGTTGGATCCGCGCCTGGCCGGGGTGCGTTTCGAGATCGCCGCCGACGTCGATAACCCCTTGTGCGGGCCCCATGGCGCCTCAGCGGTGTTCGGTCCGCAGAAGGGCGCTTCTGCCGAACAGGTGCAGCAACTGGATCGCGCGCTGGGGCATTTCGCCGAACACTGCGCCCAGGCGCTGCACCGGGACGTGCGCGACGAACCGGGCAGTGGCGCCGCCGGAGGCCTGGGCTTCGCCGCCAAGGCCTTTCTCCAGGCCCGGTTTCGCACCGGCGTGGAAGTCGTTGCGCAATTGACCGGCCTGGCCGAGGCGATCAATGGGGCCGATCTGGTGATCACCGGTGAAGGCCGTTTCGATGCCCAAACCCTGCGCGGCAAAACGCCTTTTGGCGTGGCCCGCATTGCCCGGCGCCAAGGTATACCGGTGGTGGTCATTGCCGGCACGTTGGGGGAGGGTTACCAGGCGCTGTATGAGCATGGCATCGATGCCGCCTTTGCCCTGGCGAACGGACCGATGACGCTGCAAGAGGCCTGCACCGATGCGCCACGCCTGTTGGCCGAGCGCGCGCGGGACATCGCCCGGCTCTGGCGCGTGGCGTCCCGCTAGATCGGCCGTGCCGGTGCCGACGATGAGGCACCGGCCCCGGAGTTTGCCTCAGGAACATTGACCCGCCCGCGCACCCTGCGTAGCCTTGCGCCTTCGAGGTTCTTTGGCGCAAGCCGAAGCTAAGAAGGGAACGCGGTCCAAGCCGCGGCTGCCCCCGCAACTGTGAACGGTGCTGTTTCTGCAAGGCCACTGTGCATGCCCTTTTCAACGGGCGCACGGGAAGGCGCAGCAAATTGTCGGTCCAGGCTCTGTATGAGCGTGGACCGGCCCGCCGTCAGCCAGGAGACCTGCCTCGACAACAGATTCTCACTACAACCGGGCGGGGTGATCCGGTGGCGAAATCTTCCGCGCGCGTCTGTGCCAGCGGTTGTCGTCCCGTTTGCCCGCCACCTTGCCAAAGGGCATCCGATGAAAACACTGGCCAAACTCCCCGTCACCATCGTCACCGGTTTCCTCGGCTCGGGTAAGACCACCTTGCTGCGGCACATGCTCGACAACGCCCAGGGCCGGCGCATCGCGGTCATCGTCAACGAATTCGGCGAGCTTGGTATCGACGGTGAGATTCTCAGGCAGTGCTCCATCGGTTGCACCGAAGAAGAAGCCAGCGGCCGGGTCTACGAATTGGCCAACGGTTGCCTGTGCTGCACCGTGCAGGAAGAGTTTTTCCCGGTGATGCGCGAGCTGGTGGCCCGTCGCGGCGACCTCGACCATATCCTCATCGAAACCTCTGGCCTGGCCCTGCCCAAGCCCTTGGTCCAGGCCTTCCAGTGGCCGGAAATTCGCAGCGCCTGCACGGTCGATGCGGTGATTACCGTGGTTGACAGCCCGGCCGTCGCCGCCGGTACTTTCGCCGCGTTCCCCGACCAGGTCGATGCCCAGCGCAAACTGGACCCTAACCTGGATCACGAATCGCCGCTGCACGAGCTGTTCGCCGATCAACTGGCCAGCGCCGACCTGGTGATCCTCAACAAGGCCGACCTGATCAGCTCTGAAGACCTGGCGAAAGTCCGCCTGGAAGTCGCCGAAGAATTGCCGCCAGCGGTCAAGGTCATCGAAGCCAGCAGCGGTCGCCTGCCGCTGGATGTGCTGATCGGCCTGGGCGCCGGCTCCGAAGAGCACATCGACAGCCGCCACAGCCACCACGATCACCACCATGACGGCGATGATGACGACCACGATCATGACGCCTTCGACTCGATCTCCCTGGAACTGCCCCAGGCCGATGAAAGCTTGCTGCTGGATGCGCTGACGCAACTGGTGATCCAGCATGACGTGCTGCGGGTCAAGGGTTTCGCGGCGATCCCGAACAAGCCGATGCGCTTGTTGATCCAGGGCGTCGGCACGCGCTTCGACAAGCATTTCGACCGTCAGTGGGGCGCCGACGAAGCGCGGGTCACGCGGCTGGTGCTGATCGGCCAGGCGCTGGATGCCGGGCTGCTTGAAGCGCAGCTGCGCGCCGCCCTCAGCGTCTAAGCCATGCACCTGCTCAGGACCCAGCCCGGCGGTTTTGTCTCGGATGACAACATCGCCGACCTCGGACAAACTCCCGCCGAGCTGGTGATCCTGTGCAGCGGCGATTCCAGCCTGGCGCTGCTGGCCGAAGCAGCGCGGCAATTGCCGGACGACTACCCGCAGTTTCGCCTCGCCAACCCGATGCAGGTGCAGAATCACGCGTCGGTGGACCTGTATGTCGACGACGTACTGCGCCACGCCAAGGTCATCCTGTTGTCGCTGCACGGTGGCATCGGCTATTGGCGCTACGGCATCGAGCGCCTGATGGAACTGGCCGCGCGCGGCGTGAAGCTGATCCTGGTGCCGGGGGATGATCGCCCCGACCCGGAGCTCAGCGACCTGAGCAACGTAGCGTTCGAGGATCGCGACCGGCTCTGGCAGTTCTTGCGCCAGGGCGGATTGGCCAATGCCCTGAACCTGTTCCATCACCTCGGCAGCCAATGGTTTGCGCGCGATTATCCGTGGGCCGAACCGCAGCCCTTGCCGCGCACAGCGATCTACCACCCCGCACAAACCCACGCGACCCTCGATCATTGGCAAGCCGACTGGCGCGCCGACGAACCGGTGGCGGCGGTGCTGTTCTATCGCTCACACCTGCAAGCGGCGAACACGGCTTTCATCGACGTATTCTGCCAGCGCCTGCAAGCGACGGGGCTCAATCCGCTGCCGATCGCGGTGGCCAGCCTCAAGGAGCCAGGTTGTCTGGCACAGGTGGAAGATTGGTTGGACGAGGCCGCGGCGGGGGTGATTCTCAACACCACCGGCTTCGCCCAATCCAGCCCTGAAGCACCGCATCTGCGGCCGTTTCGCCGCGACATCCCGGTGATCCAGGCGATTTGCGCGCAGGACAATGAGCCCGGCTGGCGCGCCAGCGAACAAGGCCTGGGGCCACGCGACCTGGCGATGCACATTGCCTTGCCGGAACTGGACGGGCGGATCATCAGCCGGCCCATCAGTTTCAAGGACCTGGCCTGGCGCAGCGAGCGCAGCCAGAGCGATGTGGTCTGCTACCGGGCGGTGCCCGAGCGTATGGATTTCGTTGCCGAGCTGGCCCGGCGCTGGACGGCGCTGGCGCGTCTGCCCAACCGCGAAAAGCGCGTGGCGCTGATCCTCGCCAACTACCCGACCCGCGATGGGCGCATCGGCAACGGCGTCGGCCTGGACACGCCAGCGGCGGCGCTGACCATCCTTCGCGCCCTGCAGGCCGAGGGCTATCCGCTGGCGGCCGAGCTGCCGGCCAGCGGCACCGCATTGATCCAGCAGTTGCTCGGCGGCGTCAGCAACGATCTCGACAGTCTGGACTTGCGCCCGTGTCATCAAAGCCTGGCCCTGGACGCCTATCAAGCCCTGTTCGACGCGCTGCCCGAGGCCAACCGCGACGCGGTATTGGCCCGTTGGGGCGCGCCCGAGCAGGACCCGATGTTCCGCCAAGGTCGGCTGATGGTCGCCGGGTTGCGCCTGGGCCTGACGTTTATCGGCATCCAGCCGGCGCGCGGGTATCAGCTTGACCCGAGCGCGGTCTACCACGACCCGGACCTGGTGCCGCCCCACGGTTACCTGGCGTTCTATTTCTGGTTGCGCCACGCCTACGGCGCCCATGCGCTGATCCACGTCGGTAAGCACGGCAACCTCGAGTGGCTGCCGGGCAAGGGCGTCGGGCTCTCGGAAAGCTGCTGGCCGGATGCGCTGCTCGGGCCGCTGCCGAATATCTACCCGTTCATCGTCAACGACCCGGGCGAGGGCGCCCAGGCCAAGCGGCGCACCCAGGCGGTGATCATCGACCACCTGATGCCGCCGCTGACCCGGGCCGAAACCTATGGGCCGCTGCGCAACCTCGAACTGCTCGCGGACGAATACTACGAGGCGCAACTGCTCGACCCGCGCCGCGCCCGAGAGCTGCAGCGGGACATTCTCAACCTGGTGCGCGAGACCCATATCGACCGCGAACTGCAACTCGACGCCGCCCTCGACAGCGACGCCGACGCGGCGATCTGGCTGCCACGGCTGGACACCTACCTGTGCGACCTGAAGGAGTCGCAGATTCGCGATGGCTTGCATATCTTCGGCGAGTCGCCCGGCGGACGGTTGCGTATCGACACCTTGCTGGCGTTGCTGCGCATTCCCCGTGGCGACGGCAAGGGCGCGCAGTCGAGTTTGTTGCGGGCCCTGGCGAAGGCGTTCGGGCTGGGGTTCGATCCGCTTGACTGTGACTTGGCCGAGCCATGGACCGGGACGCGGCCCGAGGCCTTGGGCGAGGTCAGCGCCGAGCGTTGGCGCAGCGTCGGTGATACCCGCGAGCGCCTGGAGTTGTTTGCCGCACGGTTGATCGAACAGGCCCTGGAAGGTCCGGTCGAGCAGCTCGACGCGCCGGGCTGGGACGCGGTGGGCTGCATCATCGAGCACCTGCGCGGCGTCGTCGCGCCGCGCCTCGACGCCTGTGGCCCGGCGGAAATGCGCGGCTTGCTTGACGCCCTCGGCGGGCGCTTCGTGCCGGCCGGCCCCAGCGGCGCGCCGAGTCGTGGACGCCTGGATGTGCTGCCGACCGGACGCAATTTTTTCTCCGTCGATGTGCGCAACCTGCCCACCACCACGGCGTGGCGCATCGGTTTCCAATCGGCCAATCTGATCCTCGAACGGCACTTGCAGGACCATGGCGATCACCTGCGCCAGCTCGGCCTGTCGGTGTGGGGCACCGCGACCATGCGCACCGGTGGCGATGACATTGCCCAGGCCATGGCGCTGATGGGCGTGCGCCCGGTGTGGGCCACGGGCAGCCAGCGCGTCGACGATTTCGAGATCCTGCCGTTGAGCCTGCTGGACCGGCCGCGGGTCGATGTGACACTGCGGGTTTCCGGGTTCTTCCGGGACGCCTTCGCCAACCTGATCCGCCTGTTCGATGCGGCGGTGCAGGCCGTTGCGGCTCTCGATGAGCCGGACGACATGAACCCGCTGGCGGCGAAAGTCCGCAGCGAATGCGAAGCCTTGCGGCAAGCCGGACTGCCGTTGGAAGACGCGACGCGCCAGGCCGGCTGGCGGATCTTCGGCGCCAAGCCCGGCGCCTACGGCGCGGGCGTGCAGGGCGCGGTTGACGGGCGCCTCTGGCAGAGCCGCGAAGACCTCGCCGAGGTGTACCTCAATTGGGGCGGCTACGCGTACGGCGCCAGTGATGAGGGCACCGCCGCGCGGGCTCAGTTCAGCCGGCGCCTGAGCCAGGTGCAAGCGGTGCTGCAGAACCAGGACAACCGCGAGCACGACCTGCTCGATTCCAACGATTATTACCAGTTCCAGGGCGGCATGCTCGCCGCCGTTGAAACCCTGAGTGGCGAAGCCGCGGCCAGTTACCACGGCGATCACAGCCAGCCGGACTTGCCGAAAATCCGCACCCTGAAGGAAGAGCTCAACCGGGTCATCCGTTCTCGGGCGGCCAATCCGAAGTGGATCGACGGGGTCAAGCGCCATGGTTACAAGGGCGCGTTCGAACTGGCGGCGACGGTGGACAACCTGTTTGCCTTCGACGCTACCACGCAGTTGATCGACGACCACCAGTACGCGTTGCTGGCCGATGCCTACCTGCTCGATCCGGATACCCGGGACTTCGTCCGCCAGCACAACCCCGACGCCCTGCGGGACATGACCGAGCGAATGCTCGAAGCCCAGCAGCGGGGGATGTGGCAGGAGCCGGGCGACTATCGCCAGGCGCTGGAGAATCTGTTGCTGGATATCGAAGAAGATGGCTGACTGGCCGATAACTGCCGGGCTTTTATGGCGAGGGAGCTTGCTCCCGCTCGGCTGCGCGGCAGTCGTCATCCAGAAAAACACTGAAACGTCAGGTTTTTGGGGCCGCTGCGCGACCCAGCGGGAGCAAGCTCCCTCGCCACAGGGGTCCTCCTTACATTCATGAGATATTTCATATGACCGACACCGCCCATTTTCCCCTCTCCGCCGTGGTCGGCGCCGATGCGCTGAAACTGGCCCTGTGCCTGGCCGCGATCGATCCGAAGATCGGCGGTGTGCTGATCGAAGGCCCACGGGGGATGGCCAAGTCCACGCTGGCCCGGGGCCTGGCGGATCTGCTGGCAAGCGGTCAGTTCGTGACCCTGCCGCTGGGGGCCACCGAAGAACGGCTGCTGGGCACCCTCGACCTGAACGCCGCACTTGGGGAAGGCCGCGCGCAATTTTCCCCCGGCGTGCTGGCCAAGGCCGACGGTGGCGTGCTGTATGTCGATGAGGTGAACCTGTTGCCGGATCACCTGGTGGATCTGCTGTTGGACGTCGCCGCCAGCGGCACCAACCTGATCGAGCGCGACGGCATTTCCCACCGGCATCCGGCGCGTTTTGTGCTGATCGGCACCATGAACCTGGAGGAGGGCGAACTGCGTCCGCAATTGCTCGATCGTTTCGGCCTGAACGTGGCGCTCGACGGCCACACGGCGCCTGCCGAGCGCGGGCAGATCATTCGGCGGCGGCTGGATTTCGACAGCGATCCGGCGGCGTTCTGCGCCGAGTGGGAAACCGCCCAACGACAGTTGCGGGAACGCTGCCAACAGGCGCGCACGCGGTTGGCCGGGATCCCATTGGATGACACGGCGCTGGAGCAGATTACCGAGCGTTGCTTCGGCGCTGGGGTCGATGGCTTGCGCGCCGACCTCGTCTGGTTGCGGGCCGCCCGCGCTCATGCGGCCTGGCGTGGTGCGGACGCCATCGCGGCCGAAGACATCGACGCCGTCGCCGAATTTGCCTTGCGTCATCGGCGCCGCGACCCTGCGACCCAGGCGCCCGCGCCGTCCCAGGCACCGCCGCCGCGCCCGAATGAAGCGAGCGCGTCCGGCGAAGGCCAGGGCCAATGGGGTGACCTGCCGGCCCAGGCGCTGCCGAGCGGTGCCCGGCGTGACGTGCCGAGCTGGCCAAAAAAGCCCTAGGCATTCGCCCCCGGTCGTCCGCGGGGGCGAATGCCAGACCCCGTCCGGGACGGCTCGACCAGGGCCGCCAAGGCCACGGCAAAGCGGCGGCCAGCGGCGCGGTGGATTGGCCGGGCACGTTGCTAAAGGGACGTCCACGCCTGCTGGCGGATTTGCGTTTCAAATGGCGGCAGCGTTCAGCCCATGAGCTGTGGCTGGTAATCGTCGATGCGTCGGCCTCGACCCGTCACCATCGCGCCTTGAGTGACGGCAAGGGCCTGCTGGCCCAACTGTTCGATGACGCCTACCGACAGCGTGCACGGTTGGCACTGTTGACGGCCAGCGGCACCGCGCCGAGGTGGCAAGTGCAGGGGCTCAAGGCCTCCACCGGCCTGGGCGCTTGGCTCGACGCGCTGGGCGCCGGTGGCGGCACGCCGTTGCTGGCGGCGCTGGACGAGGCGCAGCGCTGGCTCACGGTCCGGCGCAAGCGCTATCCGGCAGAGCAGCAGCGGGTGTTGCTGATGACCGATGGGCGAGTCAGGGACGGGCTGGGCGTGCCGGCTCTCGAATGCCCATGCCTGTTGATCGACATCGAGCGCGGCCCGATTCGCCTGGGTAGGGCAAGGCAACTGGCGGAGCAGTTGGGAGCTGAGTATCGGCATATCGATGAAGTGCACTGACTGAACTTTGCCGTGTAACGACAGGCCCCTTCGCGAGCAGGCTCGCTCCCACAGGGTGACGGGGCTTGCACTGGTTATGTGCCCACAGCGAAACCAATGTGGGAGCGAGCCTGCTCGCGAAGGCATCACCTCGGTCCCGGACCTCTATGTTCAATCTGCATCACTGCTCTATGCTCAGGCAGTCTCCACAGGAGTGAACCATGCGCGTACTCGTCACCAACGCGAAGGACGATTTCCGGGTCAAGGCTTATGCCGGCACCAACGGCGTGTTGCTCGCCATGGACCTGGCCGAGTCCCGACGCAAGGGGCTGCTGGGTTTTGCCATCGAGAAACAGCAGGGCGCCAAACCCTGGCTGTTCCTGTTCAACAGCCTGACGTTCCCCGACAAGGCGCACACCTTTCCCCAGTTCCATGCCACGCCCAGCGACAAGGCGCCCTTGCAGAAATTTCGCTGGGCCGATTACGCCGTCAACCCTGGCGTGACGATTCATTACCGCGTGCACCTGGCCTACGGCAGTCCCGATGCACCGCAACTGGGCGAATCACTGGAGGTGAGCGTCACCAGCGATGACGGCCAGCCGGCCAACCAGCGAGTCATCTTCAATCGCGCGGTGGCCGCCAGTCAGGCGTTCCAGCGCAAGTTTCCCGAACTGGACGCACTCATTGACGCCAACAAGGACCTGTCCATCGACGACTGGCCCGACGCGCCGCGGCGCTGGCTGGAAAACGGCTTGCTGGGACGCCTGACCGGCTTCATCGATCGGGCGCTCGATGCCAACTGGGCGCTGGACGTCGCCATCTATGAGTATGAGTTGCCGGTGATCGTCGATGCGGTGAACGCCGCCCATGCCCGCGGCGCGCAGGTCAGGGTGCTGTACCACGCCGAGCCGGGGGACGACGGTACGCTGCGCAACGAAGCCAGCCTGGTAAAACTGCCGGCGGCGAACAAGCGTGGGCGGGTCACCCACAATATCTTCCATGACAAGTTCATCGTGCTGAGCAAAGTCGAAGGCAACGCGTCGCTGAAACCCGAAGCGGTGCTATGCGGCAGCACCAATTTCACCGCCAATGGCATCTACCGTCAGGCCAATGTCATTCATGTGCTGGACGAACCGCGCATCAGTGCCAGTTACCTTCAGGTGTTCGAGCAGATCTGGGCCGCACCGGAGGATGTCGATGCCACGCGCCAATGGCTGAACCGCAACAACCCCATGGTTACAGACGAGAAACTGTTCGCCGGTTTCTCGCCGCGTACCGGGCAGGGCGATCTGGATCGCTTCGTCGACATCATCGACGGCGCGCGCAAGGACCTGCTGTTCGTCACGGCGTTTGCCTTGCCCGACCGGATCCTCGATGCCTTGCTCGGCCAACCCAATGACGATGTGCTGCGCTACGGCCTGCAAAACACCACCAGCCGCATCAGCGGTTTTCACGCCGACCGCACCGCCGAATTCGCCGCCACCGCGCTGCTCAATACTGGCCTGGAAGGTTGGCTCAGGGAAAACATGAAAGGCCAGAAAGGCAACCTGCTGGTGCATACCAAAGCGGTGGTCACCGATTTCACCAGCGATGCGCCGACCATCATCAGCGGCAGCCATAATCTCAGCATCGCGGCGAGCAACGGCAACGACGAGAACTACCTCATCATCCAAGACGACACCGACCTGGCAGATCGCTACGGGCTCGAACTGCTGCGTTTCTACGAACATTACCGCTTTCGTTACTTCGCGAAAAAACTCGCCCTCAAGCAGGTCAAGCCGCTGGCGGTGGATGACAGCTGGAGCGATGACTATTACCGCGAGGGGGATCTGCGGATGTTGTCCAGGGTGAGGTTTTGTGGACGCTGAGCAGTAGCGAGAGCCGTTTTGGAGTGCTATTTTTAGCACCATTAAAAGTGCTCGAGGATATTTCATGACCCATATCGTGCTTTCTCAAGTGGTAGCCAGCATCTCCGAACTCAAGAAAAACCCCATGGGTACCGTTGCTGCGGGCGGAGGATTGTCTGTAGCGATCCTTAACCGTAACGAGCCGGCTTTCTACTGTGTTCCTGCCAAAGAGTATGAAGCCATGATGGAGCGGCTTGAGGACATCGAGCTGGTTGCACTTTGCCGCGAGCGGGAGAATGATCCGACGATCAAGGTTTCTATCGATGACTTATGAGTTGGAGTTTTCTGATAAGGCATTGAAAGAGTGGAGGAAACTGGGGGCAACGTTAAGGGCTCAGTTCAAGAACAAACTGGAGGAGCGGCTGGGCAATCCGCATGTCCAGGCGGACCGTCTCCATGGGCTCGAAGATGCCTATAAAATCAAGCTGCGCAGCGCGGGCTATCGATTGGTCTATCGCGTGATAGATGATCGCTTAGTCGTTACGGTGATTGCCGTGGGCAAGCGCGAGCGTGGCCAGGTTTATGACGAGGCTGCCAAGCGGTAAATCAAGATCGTCAACAATTCTAGAATCACTCCGTTTCGGTGCGGCAGGTGTGGTGACCCCGCACTGGCACCGATTTGGGGCCTCGCTACCCGCATCCGTGGCCAACGGTAGCAATCACGCAACGGCCCGCCGGGATGCCCTCTGGCGTTGTGTTTTTCCATCTCGCTGATTTTCCTCACTTTCCATTTTTCCCACCCATGCGCACCAAGCCTGTGGCACACTTTCTGCTATCTATTCCGTTGTTACATACCATGTTCCGGTATAGCGGAATAAACTCATCCTGGAGTGCTTGCCATGCAATGCCGACCTTCCTTGTTCAAAGCGTGTGTTTTTCTCTTCGCGGCCACGACGGCTGCCATGGGCGTCGCTCAGGCGGCCGACAGCAAGCTGGACAGCGTGCTGCAACGCGGGAAATTGATCGTGGGCACGGGCAGCACCAATGCGCCGTGGCACTTCCAGGGAGCGGATGGCAAATTGCAGGGCTTCGATATCGACATCGCCCGGATGGTCGCCAAGGGTTTGTTCAATGACCCGGAAAAAGTCGAATTCGTGGTGCAGTCTTCCGATGCGCGGATTCCCAACCTGCTGACCGATAAGGTCGACATGAGCTGCCAGTTCATCACCGTCACCGCGAGCCGAGCCCAGCAGGTGGCATTTACCTTGCCGTATTACCGCGAAGGGGTAGGCCTGCTGCTGCCGGCCAACAGCAAGTTCAAGGAAATCGAAGACCTCAAGGCTGCCGGCGACGACGTCACCGTGGCGGTGCTGCAGAACGTCTACGCCGAAGAACTCGTGCACCAGGCGCTGCCCCAGGCCAAGGTCGACCAGTACGACAGCGTCGACCTGATGTATCAGGCGGTGAACTCCGGCCGTGCCGATGCCGCTGCCACCGACCAGTCCTCGGTCAAATACCTGATGGTGCAGAACCCCGGTCGCTACCGCAGCCCGGCCTACGCCTGGAGTCCGCAAACCTATGCCTGCGCGGTCAAGCGCGGCGACCAGGACTGGTTGAACTTCGTCAACACTGCGCTGCATGAAGCCATGACCGGTGTGGAATTCCCGACCTACGCTGCGTCGTTCAAGCAGTGGTTCGGCGTCGAGCTGCCATCGCCGGCCATCGGTTTCCCCGTTGAATACAAATGACCCAGTGAGCCCGGGGCGCCAGCGTTGGGCGCCCTGTCGAAGGTGCTGCCGACCATGAATTATCAGTTGAACTTTGCCGCCGTCTGGCGCGATTTCGACACGCTGCTGGCGGGGCTTGGCCTGGGGCTTTCCCTCGCGCTGGTGTCGATCGCCATCGGTTGTGTGATCGGCCTGCTGCTGGCGTTCGCGCTGTTGAGCAAGCACCGCCTACTGCGGGTGTTGGCCTCGGTGTATGTCACGGTGATCCGCAATACACCGATCCTGGTGCTGATCCTGCTGATCTACTTCGCCTTGCCGAGCCTGGGTATTCGCCTGGACAAGCTGCCCTCGTTCGTCATCACGCTTTCGCTGTACGCCGGGGCCTACCTCACCGAAGTGTTCCGTGGCGGCCTGGTGAGCATTCACAAAGGGCAGCGGGAAGCGGGCCTGGCGATCGGCCTGGGCGAATGGCAGGTAAAGGCCTACGTCACCGTGCCGGTGATGCTGCGCAACGTGCTGCCGGCGTTGTCGAACAACTTCATTTCGCTGTTCAAGGACACCTCGCTGGCGGCGGCGATTGCCGTGCCGGAGCTGACCTACTACGCCCGCAAGATCAACGTGGAAAGCTACCGGGTGATTGAAACCTGGCTGGTCACCACGGCGCTGTATGTCGCGGCCTGTTACCTCATTGCCATGTTGCTGCGCTATTTCGAGCAGCGCCTGGCGATCCGCCGTTAGGAGCGTTCCATGTACCAATCCCCCAGTTGGTTGCAGGAGTTATGGGTCGCCCGGGAGACTTTGTGGGCCGGTTTCCTGACCAGCGTGCAATGTTCGGCCCTGGCGATTGTCTTGGGCACCTTGATCGGCGTCGTCGCCGGGTTGGCGCTGACTTATGGCCGGGTCTGGATGCGCGCGCCGTTTCGTTTCTACGTCGACCTGATTCGCGGTACGCCGGTATTTGTGCTGGTACTGGCCTGCTTCTACATGGCCCCGGCCCTGGGTTGGCAGATCGGTGCGTTCGAGGCTGGCGTCCTCGGATTGACGCTGTTCTGCGGATCCCACGTGGCCGAGATCGTGCGCGGTGCCTTGCAGGCTCTGCCCCGTGGGCAAATGGAAGCGAGCCAGGCCATCGGCCTGACGTTCTTCCAGTCGCTCGGTTATGTGCTGCTGCCCCAGGCGTTGCGGCAGATCCTGCCGACCTGGGTGAACTCCTCCACCGAGATCGTCAAGGCCTCGACCCTGCTGTCGGTGATCGGTGTCGCCGAACTGCTGCTCAGCACCCAGCAGATCATCGCCCGGACCTTCATGACCCTGGAGTTCTACCTGTTCGCCGGTTTGCTCTTTTTCATCATCAACTACGCCATCGAATTGCTCGGGCGGCACATTGAAAAGCGGGTGGCCTTGCCATGACTGACGTTTCGAATCTATCCAATACGAAGCTCTCCAACGCCCAATCGCTGCTGGACATCCGCGGCCTGCGCAAACAGTACGGCCCGCTGGAAGTGCTCAAGGGCGTGGACCTGAGCATGCAGCGCGGCAACGTGGTGACGCTGATCGGCTCCAGTGGCTCGGGCAAGACCACGCTGCTGCGTTGCGTCAACATGCTGGAAGAATTCCAGGGCGGCCGGATCGTGCTCGACGGCGAGTCCATCGGCTATGACGAGGTGGACGGCAAGCGCGTGCGTCACGCCGAAAAAGTCATCGCCCGGCACCGGGCCATGACCGGGATGGCCTTCCAGCAATTCAACCTGTTCCCGCATCTGAGCGCTTTGCAGAACGTCACCCTGGGCCTGCTCAAGGTGAAAAAACTGCCGAAGGATGAAGCGGTGGCCCTGGCCGAGAAATGGCTGCAGCGGGTCGGCCTGCTGGAACGGCGCGATCACTTTCCCGGTCAGTTGTCCGGCGGCCAGCAGCAGCGCGTGGCGATTGCCCGGGCGATCGCGATGAACCCCAGCCTGATGTTGTTCGACGAAGTGACCTCGGCCCTGGATCCGGAGCTGGTCGGCGAGGTGCTGAACGTGATCAAGGGCCTGGCCGAAGACGGCATGACCATGCTGCTGGTGACCCACGAAATGCGTTTTGCCTTCGAGGTCTCCGACAAGATCGTTTTCATGAATCAGGGCCGCATCGAAGAGCAGGGGCCGCCGAAGGAATTGTTCGAGCGCCCTCAATCGCCGCGCCTGGCGGAATTTCTCAAGAACACCCGTTTTTAAGTCCATCCAATAAGGAGTAACTCATGAGCATTACGCGCTATGGCACCGGCAGCACCGCGGGCGGCGGACAGCCGCGGCCCTTCGCTCGCGCCGTGGAGGCCGATGGCTGGTTGCACGTGTCCGGCCAGGTGCCCGCGGTGAATGGCGAGATCGTCGCTGGCGGCATCGTCGAGCAGACGCACCAGACCATGAAGAACCTGATCGCCATTCTCGAAGAGGCCGGCTATGGCCTGGAAGATGTTGTGCGCTGCGGCGTCTGGCTGGATGACCCGCGGGATTTCTGGAGTTTCAACAAGGTCTTCGGCGAATACTTCAACCCCGAACACGCCCCGGCCCGCGCCTGTGTACAGGCGAGCATGATGGTGGATTGCAAGGTCGAGATCGATTGCATTGCCTACAAGAAAAAGGCCTGAACACGATATTCTGGCGAGGCCACTTTCCGTGGCGAGGGAGCTTGCTCCCGCTGGCCTGTGCAGTAG
>NZ_JBHFJB010000066.1:0-2127 GCF_057334555.1 Pseudomonas sp. AGC41 | reverse complement strand
CCCCCCCCCCCCCCCCCCCCACAAGGGCGTTCTTGCCCGATGAAAATTGAGATTTCAGGAACCGCAGACATGACCGAAGACACCATCAAACGCCGGGCCCGGGGATTGGATCGGGCGTTCGATATCCTCGACTTCCTCAAGGAAATCGGCCAGCCGCTGCGCCCGAACGATATTGCCAGCGGCATCGGCAGCCCCAAGTCCACGGTCTACGAACTGGTGGCGTCGCTGCTCGAGCGGCGCATCCTTGAGCCGGTCGGCAAGGATGGTCACGTCTACCTGGGGCGCCAGTTGTATTTTCTCGGGCAGGCGCACCTGCGGCATTTCGACCTCAGCCGCGAGGCCGACCAGGCCTTGCAAGAGATCGTCCGCCAAACCCGCGAAACCGCGCAGATGTGCCTGCTCAACGGGCGCAAATACACCGTCGCGCTGATGAAGGAAGGCGAACGGCACTTTCGCATTTCCTCGGACATCGGTGAGAACGCGCCGATCCCCTGGACCGCGTCCGGGCGCCTGCTGCTGGCGCATCTGAGCGACCAGCAGATCGTCGACCTGATCGACCCCGACGACTTCATCCTGCCGGGCGGCGAGCGTTTGCCCCTGGAGCAGTTTCTCAAGGAAATCCGCCAGGCCGGTGTCGATGGGTTTTTCTCCTTCGACAGCGTCGCCGACACCTTCACTCATTGCTTCGCCGCGCCGGTCAAAGACCCCAGCGGCGTGGCCATCGCGACCCTGTGCATCGTCGCCCCGAGGGCCGATGCCAAGAACAATTATGCCGACTACCGCCGGGTGCTGATCGAGAGCGCCAACAACCTGGCCCGTCGCATCAACGAATAGACAGCCGCGGCTGTATGAGGAGTTCGAACATGTCTTCTGCCATTGATAACGCCGGTGTCGAAAAGGGCGCCGCTTCCCTGGGCGCCCACCTGCTGCGCGATGTCAGCCTGCCGGCCCTGGTACTGCATCGCGAGGCGCTGGAGCACAACATTCGCTGGATGCAAAAGTTCGTCAGCGACAGCGGCGCCGAGCTGGCGCCCCACGGCAAGACCAGCATGACCCCGGCGCTGTTTCGTCGCCAGCTCGAGGCCGGTGCCTGGGGCCTGACCCTGGCCACCGCGGTGCAGACCCGCGCCGCCTACGCCCACGGCGTGCGCCGGGTGCTGATGGCCAATCAATTGGTGGGCCGGCCGAACATGGTGCTGATCGCCGATCTGCTGGCCGACCCGGCATTCGAATTCCATTGCCTGGTGGATCATCCGGACAACGTCGCCGAGCTGGGGGCTTATTTCGCGTCGCGCGGCGCACGGTTGAACGTGATGATCGAGTACGGCGTGGTCGGCGGTCGTTGTGGTTGCCGGACCGAAGCCGAGGTACTTGCCCTGGCCGAGGCCATCGCTGCGCAACCGGCGTTGGCCTTGACCGGTATCGAAGGTTACGAAGGGGTGATCCACGGCGACCACGCCATCAGCGGCATCCGGGCGTTCGCCGCATCCCTCGTTGGGCTGGCGATGCAGTTGCAGGACAGCGGCGCGTTTGCCAACGACAAACCCATCATCACCGCGTCGGGCTCGGCCTGGTACGACCTGATCGCCGAATCCTTCGAGGCGCGCAATGCCCACGGGCGCTTCCTCAGCGTGTTGCGACCTGGCAGTTATGTGGCCCACGACCATGGCATCTACAAGGAGGCGCAATGCTGTGTGCTGGAGCGCCGCAATGACCTGCACGAAGGCTTGCGTCCAGCGCTGGAAGTCTGGGCCCACGTGCAATCGCTGCCGGAGCCGGGCTTTGCGGTGATTGCCCTGGGCAAGCGCGACGTGGCCTACGACGCCGGGTTGCCGGTGCCGCTCAAGCGCTACACGCCGGGTTCGGACTCGGCGACGGGGGACGACGTCAGCGGCTGCAAGGTGACCGCGGTGATGGACCAGCATGCGTTCATGAGCGTGGCGCCGGGCGTTGAGCTGCGGGTCGGCGACATCATTGCGTTCGGCACGTCCCATCCGTGCCTGACGTTCGATAAGTGGCGGGTGGGGTGCCTGGTGGATGAGGGGTTGCGGGTGGTCGAGAGCATGGAGACTTGTTTCTAAGAGTGAGACCGAGTCGCGGCCTTCGCGAGCAGGCTCGCTCCCACAA
>NZ_JBHFJB010000065.1:27076-29870 GCF_057334555.1 Pseudomonas sp. AGC41 | reverse complement strand
CGCCACAGGGTTAACCATGTCCCCCCGGTCCAAACAGGTGACTGCGACTTAGCGCCCACCCATGATCGCAATGTAATCCTGGGTCCAGCGGCTGTACGGCACGAACTTGCCGCCTTCGGCCTGTGGGGTTTTCCAGAAGGCGATCTTGTCGAACTGGTCGAACCCGTTGATCTTGCAACCCTCGGCGCCGAGCAGTTCGCTTGCCTTGCACGCCTCGGGCACGGCCGGCAACGAGCCGAACCAGGCGGCTACGTCGCCCTGGACTTTCGGCTGCAGCGACCAGTCCATCCATTTATAGGCGCAGTTGGGGTGCTTGGCCTCGGCGTGCAGCATCGTCGTGTCGGCCCAGCCGGTGGCGCCTTCCTTGGGAATGGTCGAGGCGATCGGCTGTTTCTCGTTGATCAGGCCGTTGACCTGGTAGGGCCAGGCGCCGGATGCGACCACGCCTTCGTTCTTGAAATCGCTCATCTGCACGGTGGTGTCATGCCAGTAGCGGTGGATCAACGGCTGCTGGGCGCGGAGTAATTCCAGCACGGCCTTGTACTGGGCTTCGTCGAGCTGGTACGGATCCTTGATGCCCAGCTCGGGCTTGGCGGTCTTGAGGTAGAGCGCCGCGTCCGCGATGTAGATCGGCCCATCGTAGGCTTGCACCCGACCCTTGTTCGGCTTGCCGTCGGGCAGGTTCTGCGCCTCGAACAGTACATTCCAACTGGTCGGCGCCTGCTTGAACACCTCGGTGTTGTACATCAGTACGTTCGGCCCCCACTGGTAGGGCGTCCCGTAGGTCTGTTGGTTGACCACGTACCACGGCGCGTCCTTGAGGCGCGGGTCGAGGTTTTTCCAGTTGGCGATCAACGCGGTGTTGATCGGCTGCACGCGTTTGCCGGCAATCAGCCGCAGCGAGGCATCGCCCGACGCGGTAACGAGGTCGTAGCCGCCCTTGGTCATCAGGCTGACCATTTCGTCGGAGGTGGCGGCGGTCTTGACGTTGACCTTACAGCCGGTCTCTTTCTCGAAGCCGCTGACCCAGTCGTAGGCCTTGTCGCTTTCGCCGCGTTCGATGTAGCCCGGCCAGGCGACGATATCCAATTGGCCCTCGCCAGCGCCAATGGCCTTGAGCGGTTCGGCGGCCTGGAGGCTGGCGCTGGCCAGCAGCGCCGTGGTGATTGCACTGAGCAATGCGGTCTTGTGCGCGTACATGGAAATCCCTCTTGCTTTAATTATGGTCGGGGCAGTTTTTCGAACGGGGGTGAAGCGCCATGGCTGGCCTGTTATTAGAGTAGTGCTGTTCCCTACAGATGCTGGCCATGCCGGGCCATGATATGGCGCACCACGCTGTAGTCCTGAAGCGAATCGCTGGACAGGTCCTTCCCATAGCCCGAGCGTTTCAGGCCGCCGTGGGGCATTTCGCTGACCAGCATGAAATGACTGTTGATCCAGGTGCAGCCGTATTGCAGCCGCGCCGCCATCTGCATCGCCTTGTCGAGGTTCTGGGTCCAGACCGAGGAGGCCAGGCCGTATTCCGATTCGTTGGCCCAGTCCACCGCCTGGCTGAGCTCTTCGAAACGGGTCACGGTGACCACGGGGCCGAATACTTCGCGTTGGACGATCTCGTCGCTTTGCTTGCAGCCCGCCAACAGCGTGGGCTGGTAATAAAAACCGGCGCCGGAATGCACCGCCGCACCGGTGATGCGCTCGATATGCGGCTGGCCGAGGGCACGCTCGACGAAACTGGCGACGCGGTCGCGCTGGCGGGTACTGATCAGCGGCCCGATTTCGTTGTCGGCGTCGCGCTTGCCGGCAAAACGCAGGCTGCTGACCGCCGCGCCCAGTTCAGCCACCAGCCGATCGTGGATCCCGGCCTGGGCGTAGATCCGGCACGCGGCGGTGCAATCCTGGCCGGCGTTGTAATAACCATAGTTGCGTACACCCTCGACCACTGCCTGCAGGTCGGCATCGTCACAAACGATTACCGGGGCCTTGCCGCCCAGCTCCAGGTGCGTGCGCTTGAGGGTTTTTGCCGCGGCCTGGAGGATTTTCTGGCCGGTGACGATATCGCCCGTCAACGAGACCATGCGCACCTTGGGATGGCTGACCAGATGGCTGCCGACACCTTCGCCGCCACCACAGATGATGTTGATGACGCCGCGCGGCAGGATCTCGGCCAGGATCGGCGCAAGGGCCAGGATCGACAGCGGCGTGTGTTCCGAAGGCTTGAACACCAGGGTATTGCCGGCGGCGAGGGCCGGGGCGATTTTCCAGGCCGCCATCATGATCGGGTAGTTCCAGGGCGCAATGGACGCCACCACGCCAATCGGGTCGCGACGCACCATGCTGGTGTAGCCGGGCAAGTATTCGCCGCTGAGCTGGCCGGTCTGGCAGCGTACGGCGCCGGCAAAAAAACGCAACACATCCACCGTCGCGTTCAGGTCGTCCTGACGCGCCAGGTGCAGTGGCTTGCCACAGTTCAGGGATTCGAGACGGGCCAGGTAATCGGCGTTTTTTTCGACAGCGCCGGCGATGTCCAACAGCAGGTTCGAGCGTTGTTGCGGCGTGGTGCGCGACCAGCCGTCAAAGGCTTGATGAGCCGCGAGGATAGCGGCTTCGACCTGTTCGGTACTGGCCTCGGCGATGTGGGCGAGCACTTCACCGGTGGCCGGGTTGAGGATCGGCTCGACAACGCCCTCGCCGGGTACGCTTTCGCCGTCGATCAACAACGCGGTACATAACGGGATTTGCGTGCCGGCCATTTTTTATAGATCTCAGTTTTACCGATAACCTGTGGGAGCGGGCC
>NZ_JBHFJB010000065.1:16281-26972 GCF_057334555.1 Pseudomonas sp. AGC41 | reverse complement strand
CTCGCACCCACATTGGATTGTGGGCTGCAGCCAAGACTAGTGCCCAGCCGCCAGGCGGACAAATTCGAAATACTCAAGGCAGCATTCGATTAAATAGATGGCTTGCGTCCGTGGGGCTGTTCCCGGGCAACGGCCAGGAACGGGTCGACCGACGCCGGGCGTGCCGTGCCCCGGCGCCAGGCGAGCCCGACATCCAGCGTCTGGTTGAGGTCGGCGATGGGCCGTGCCTCGATGATGTCGCCTTCCAGCGACCATGGGCGGTAGGTCATGTCCGGTTGGATCGAAACCCCCAGGCCGGCCGCTACCAGGCTGCGCACCGCTTCGGTCGAGGCGGTACGCAGGGTGACCTGCGGTTGCAGGCCGGCACCGCGCCACAGGCGTTGCGCGTTGCGATCCATCTCGTCGACGTTCAGTTGGATCAACGGCTCGCGCGCCACATCCGCGAGATTGATGCTGTCGTGTTCGAGCAACGGATGCTGGGCCGGCAGCCACAAACGATGGGGCGAGTGGGTCAACACTTCAGTCTGCAAGGCGTGGCGGTCTTCCAGGTTGGACAGGATCAGCACGCCGACGTCGATCTCGCCGCTAACCAGCAGATGTTCGATATAGGGGCGTTCGTCCTCCATCACACGGATCGCCACATTCGGATAGGCGCGCTGGAAACGGGTCAAGAGGTCCGCCAAGTAGTACCCGGCGACCAGGCTGGTCACGCCGATGGTGACCTGACCGGCCACCTGATCGGTGCTTTGTTGCAGGCTGCGCTTGGCGTTGTCGACGGTGGCGAGGATCAGGTGCGCCTGACGCAGGAACTGATGTCCCTGGTGAGTCAGCGTCATGCCCTTGGCGTGACGGTTGAACAGGCTGACGCCGATTTCCTCTTCCAGTTGCTGGATGGCCAGGGTCAGGGTGGATTGGGAAATGAACGCGGTTTGCGCGGCGGCGGAAATCGAACCGGTTTCGGCTACCGCGATGAAATGACGGATCTGGCGCAGGGTCATCATGGTGAATACCCAGGTGACGATTTTATCGATGTTCAGGAGTGTATATCGTTTTTGTCGAATAGCTGCGCCACCCTTCTTATCACGGCCAACCTCTCAGGCAACATCTCGAAGCAATCTGGCCCAGGGTGGTAGGGCACTTTCGATCTACGCTGGGGGCCTTATGATCCGGTTAACCCGAATGCGTGGAGGCAGCAAATGAACACCCGTGGATTGCTCGATCAGTTACTCAAGTCCGGTCAGGAAATGTTGCAGAACAAGGCCGGCGGCTCCCAGGGCAAGTCGTCCGGCGGTCTGGGTGGTTTGCTTGGCGGCTCCGGCAACCTCGGCGGCATGCTCTCCGGCGCAGGGGGCGGGGCGCTGGCGGCCAGCGCCATGGGGTTGCTGCTGGGCAACAAGAAAGCCCGTAACTTCGGCGGCAAGGCCCTGACGTATGGCGGCCTGGCTGCATTGGGTGTGATTGCCTACAAGGCGTACGGCAACTGGCAGGCCCAGCAGGGCAATGCGCCGAAAACCGAACCGCAGACCCTCGACCGCGTCCCACCGGCGCAGGTCGAACAGCACAGCCAGGCGATCCTCAAGGCCCTGGTCGCGGCGGCCAAGGCCGACGGTCATGTGGACGAACGCGAGCGTCAACTGATCGAAGGCGAATTCACCAAGCTCGACAACGACCAGGAACTGCAACACTGGCTGCACGCCGAGCTCAACAAGCCGCTGGATCCCGGCGACGTCGCCCGGGCCGCAAGCACTCCGGAAATCGCCGCGGAAATGTACATCGCCAGCGTGATGCTGGTGGATGAGGAGAACTTCATGGAGAAATCCTACCTCGACGAACTGGCGCGACAACTCAAGCTGGAACCTGGACTGAAGGCGGAACTGGAGAAGCAGGTACGTCAGGCGGCTGCCTGACCGTTACCCCTGTGGGAGCGAGCCTGCTCGCGAATAGCGTCCAGCCAGTCAAAATCCATTGACTGACACACCGCTTTCGCGAGCAAGCTCGCTCCCACAGGTTTTGTATCCAGCCCTCGCCACCGATAGCGAAACGGTGCGCGAAAATCTCCCGAACACCGCCATACAGACGCACCACCACCCTCGGCTATACTCCCGGCAATTCAAAGTACCCGAGGTTTTCCTGTGAAGAACTGGACGTTGCGCCAACGCATTCTGGCGAGTTTTGCGGTGATTATTGCCATCATGTTGCTGATGGTGGTGGTCACCTACTCGCGGTTGTTGAAGATCGAGGCCAGTGAACAGGAAGTACGTACCGACGCCGTTCCAGGGGTGTATTACAGCTCCATGATCCGTGGGGGCTGGGTCGACAGTTACGTCAAGACCCAGCAGCTCGTGGGTCTGTCCGGTCAGCGGGAAATCAGCGACGAAGACAAGGCGCTCTATCAGCGGTACGAGCAGCATCTGCGCGATGAAATGCAGCAATACCAGAAGCTGATCCAGGACCCGGCCGACCAGGCCTCTTTCGATGAATTCGAAGTCAATCACCAGGACTTCAACAAGGCCCTGGCCAAGGTACTGGATCTGTACCAGCGCAAGGATTACGAAGGCGCCCGGCTGGCGGTGGAAAAAGACCTGACGCCAGCATGGCTCGACGGTCGCGGGCATTTGAACCAGATCATTGAGCGCAACCGTGAGTTGGCTGAGCAGGCCGCCCTGACCATTGGTCGTGCGGTGACAGCCGCCGAGGTCGCCATGGGTCTGTCGTTTGTCGTCGCAGTGCTGGTGGCCGTGCTTTGCGGCCTGTTGCTGATGCGCGCGATCATGGCGCCGATGAGCCGCATCGTCGAGATACTCGAGGTCATGCGCAGCGGCGATTTGAGCGGACGCCTGAACCTGGCGCGCAAAGACGAGTTCGGCGCTGTGGAGACCGGCTTCAACGACATGATGGCCGAGTTGACATCGCTGGTGTCCCAGGCCCAGCGTTCCTCGGTGCAGGTCACCACCTCGGTGACCGAGATCGCCGCGACCTCACGGCAGCAACAGGCCACGGCCACCGAAACCGCGGCCACCACCACCGAGATCGGCGCGACGTCGCGTGAAATCGCCGCCACCTCTCGCGACCTGGTGCGCACCATGACCGAAGTCTCCAGCGCCGCCGACCAGGCCTCGGTCGCCGCCGGCTCAGGTCAGCAAGGCCTGGCGCGCATGGAAGAAACCATGCACTCGGTGATGGGCGCCGCCGATCTGGTGAACGCCAAGCTGGCGATCCTCAACGAGAAGGCCGGCAACATCAATCAGGTGGTGGTGACCATCGTCAAGGTCGCCGACCAGACCAACCTGCTATCGCTCAACGCCGCCATCGAGGCCGAGAAGGCCGGTGAGTACGGGCGCGGTTTCGCCGTGGTCGCCACGGAGGTGCGGCGCCTGGCCGATCAGACCGCTGTCGCCACCTACGACATCGAGCAGATGGTTCGCGAGATCCAGTCCGCCGTCTCGGCCGGTGTGATGGGCATGGACAAGTTTTCCGAAGAAGTGCGCCGTGGCATGGCCGAGGTGCAGCAGATCGGCGAGCAATTGTCGCAAATCATCCATCAGGTCCAGGCGCTGGCGCCGCGGGTGTTGATGGTCAACGAAGGTATGCAGGCCCAGGCCACCGGCGCCGAGCAGATCAACCACGCCCTGGTGCAACTGGGCGATGCCAGCAGCCAGACCGTGGAGTCCCTGCGCCAGGCCAGTTCCGCCATCGACGAGCTCAGCCAGGTGGCCGTGGGCCTGCGCAGCGGCGTCTCGCGTTTCAAAGTCTGATGAGCGATTTCGACGCCCGACGCGGTACCGGGCCGGCGGCCCGGCAGGCGTTGTTCCTGGTGTTTTGCATCGGTAACGAGCGCTACGCCCTGCAAGCCATCGATGTGGTGGAGGTGCTACCGCGCCTGCCGCTCAAGCCGATTGCCCGGACGCCGTCCTGGGTGGCCGGGGTATTCGCCTGGCGTGGCCGGGTGGTGCCGGTGCTCGATCTGTGCGCCTTGACCTTCGGCCAGGCCGCCGAGGCGCGCACCAGTACTCGGTTGGTGCTGGTCAACTACCGGCCCCAGGCGCAGCAAGCAGCGCATGTGCTGGGTCTGATCCTGGAACAGGCCACCGACACCCTGCGTTGTGATCCGTCCGACTTCAAGCCTTATGGCCTGGATAATCCCCAGGCGCCTTACCTCGGTCCGGTACGCGAGGATGCCCAAGGAATGCTGCAATGGGTGCGAGTCAACGATTTGCTCGACGAGTCGGTTCGCGCGGTGTTGTTCCCCGCTAAGCCGCTGGACTTGATGGCCTCGAGGAGCGGCGATGAATAACGACCAGCGTTTTTTCGATTTCCTCAAGGAGCGCATCGGCCTGGACGTGACGTCCGTCGGCACCGCGATTATCGAGCGGGCCGTGCGCCAGCGCGTCCTTGCCGTGCCCGGCCGGACCACCGATGACTATTGGCAAAGCCTGCAGCATTCTGCCCAGGAGCAACAGGCGCTGATCGAAGCGGTGATCGTCCCGGAGACCTGGTTCTTCCGTTATCCCGAATCGTTCGCGACGCTGGGGCGACTGGCCTCCCAGCGCCTCGCTGCGATCAAGCACCTGCGCGCGCTGCGCATCCTCAGCCTGCCATGCTCCACTGGCGAAGAGCCGTACTCGATCGCCATGGCCCTGTTCGATGCAGGCCTCGAGCCGCATCAATTCAAAGTCGATGCGATGGACGTCAGCCCGCTGTCCGTTGATAAAGCCCGGCAAGCGCGTTACGGCAGGAACTCCTTCCGTGGCGCGGACCTGGGTTTTCGCGAACGGTATTTCCGTGCCGAGGAGGACGGCTATTGCCTCGATGAGCGCATACGTGAACAGGTGCGCCTGCAAGTGGGCAACCTCCTGGATCCGGCCTTGCTGGTGAATGAGGCCCCGTATGATTTCGTGTTCTGTCGCAACCTGCTGATCTATTTCGACCAACCGACCCAGCAGCAGGTGTTCGAGGTGCTCAAGCGCCTGACTCATCAGGACGGCGTGTTGTTCATCGGCCCCGCCGAGGGCAGTTTGCTGGGGCGGTTGGGCATGCGCTCGATCGGCATTCCCCAATCGTTCGCCTTCAGCCGCCAGGGCGCGCCCGAGCCGCAACCGCTGCCAACGCTGCTGCCAAGTCCGTTGCCGATTCGCCAGCCGCCACCACGAGTCGCTGCGCCGCCGCTTCGGCCTCGACCGTTTGCAGCCAGCGTGACGCCGATTGCCCCACCCAGGAGCAGCGACGCGGTGACCTTGCTGGCCAATATCGCCGCCCTGGCCAACGGCGGCAAAAGCGCCGAGGCCCGGGCGGCTTGCGAAGACTATTTGCGCAACCATGCGCCCAGCGCGCAGGTGTTCTATTGGCTGGGCCTGCTCAGCGACATGGCCGGCAACGCGCTCGAGGCCCAGGGGTTCTATCGCAAGGCGCTGTATCTTGAACCGCAACACGCCGAGGCCCTGGTGCATCTGGCGGCGCTGCTGGCATCCCAGGGAGACGTGGCCGGTGCCCGTCGATTGCAGGAACGTGCGGCCCGCAGTGGGCGCCCGGTTGAGAGTGAGCGCAAACGATGAGTGGTTCGGCTTCCTATAACGTGACTCATGACGATGCCCAGGCCATCGATGACTGCTGGAACCGCATCGGGGTTCACGGCGACAAGTCCTGCCCATTGCTGGCCGAACATATCCATTGCCGCAACTGTTCGGTGTACTCGGCGGCGGCCACCCGTTTGCTCGACCGTTATGCCCTGCGCCAGGATGATCGAGAGCTGGCTCTCGCGCCGGTCGACAGTGACATCGTCACGCGCTCGGTGTTGATGTTCCGCCTCGGCGAAGAATGGTTGGGCTTGAGTACTCGCAGCCTGGTGGAAGTGGCGCCGTTGCAGCCGATCCATTCGCTGCCGCACCAGCGTTCGCGGGCCTTGCTCGGCGTTGCGAATGTGCGCGGCGCCCTGGTGGCCTGCCTGTCGCTAGTCGAGTTGTTGGGGCTGGAGCCTGGTTCGGTTGCGCCTTTCGGTGGGCGGATCATGCCGCGAATGCTGATTATCGCTGCCCAGGGCGGACCGGTATTGGTGCCTGTGGATGAGGTGGACGGCATTCATGCGATCGACGAATGCATCCTGGCGGGTGCTTCGCAATCGGCGGGCAAGTACACCCGTGGCGTGTTGCAGTACAAAGGCCGCAGCCTGCGTTGGCTGGATGAAGAGCAGTTGTTGTCCGCCGTGTCCCGGAGCCTGTCATGACCCCCGATCAGATGCGCGACGCCTCGTTGCTCGAACTGTTCAGCCTGGAAGCCGAGGCTCAGACCCAGGTACTCAGCGCCGGCCTGCTGGCCCTGGAGCGTGACCCGACCCAGGCTGACCAACTTGAGTCATGCATGCGTGCGGCGCACTCGCTCAAGGGCGCCGCGCGAATCGTCGGGATCCCCGCCGGGGTCAGCGTGGCCCACGTCATGGAAGATTGCCTGGTCAGCGCCCAGGAACGCCGCCTGGTCTTGCGTGCCGAGCATATCGACGCCTTGCTGCAAGGCACCGACCTGCTGACGCGCATCGCGACCCCAGGCAACAGCGTCGGCGCCGAGGACATCGAGGCCTATGTCGCGTTATTGGGGCGCCTGCTTGATCCTGCGGCTGCGGCGGCTTCAACCGCCATGTCGCCGACCAGCGAGATACCACTCGAGCCCATGCGGGTCGAGTTGCCTGAGCCTGTGCCCCTGGAACCTGTGGAGCCGGTGGCCAGGAAAAAGCCTGTCACCGAGGAGGGCGAACGGGTCTTGCGGGTCACTGCCGGGCGCCTCAACAGCCTGTTGGACCTGTCGAGCAAGTCGTTGGTGGAAACCCAGCGTCTCAAGCCTTGGCTGGCGACCCTGCTGCGGCTCAAGCGCCAGCAAGGCAATGGCCTGCGTGCTCTTGAAGACCTGAATGTGCATCTCAAGGACCATGCCTTGAGTCTCCAGGCCCAGGAGGCGCTCAACGATGCCCGGCGCCTGTTGGCGGAAACCCAGCAGATCCTGGCGCAGAAAACCGCTGAGCTGGACGAGTTCGCCTGGCAGGCCGGCCAGCGCGCGCAAGTGTTGTACGACACCGCGCTGGCTTGCCGCATGCGCCCGTTTGCCGATGTGCTTGCGGGCCAGGCGCGCATGGTTCGTGACTTGGGGCGCAGCCTGGGCAAACAGGTGCGCCTGGAAATCGAAGGGGAGAAAACCCAGGTCGATCGCGATGTCCTGGAAAAACTCGAAGCGCCCCTGACTCACCTGCTGCGCAACGCCGTCGACCATGGGATCGAGACGCCGGAGCAGCGGCTGTTGGCGGGCAAACCCGCCGAAGGCCTGATCCGCTTGCGTGCCTCGCACCAGGCCGGCCTGCTGGTGCTGGAGTTGGCGGACGACGGCGCCGGCGTGGATCTGGAACGGGTGCGCCGCAGCGTGGTGGAGCGTGGTCTTTCTCCCGAGCACACCGCCGCCAGCCTGAGTGAAGAAGAACTGCTGACTTTCCTGTTCCTGCCCGGCTTCAGCCTGCGGGACAAGGTCACCGAGGTGTCCGGGCGCGGTGTCGGCCTGGACGCTGTCCAGCATATGGTCCGGCAGTTGCGTGGCGCAGTGGTGCTGGAGCAGACGGCGGGCGCGGGCAGTCGCTTCCACCTTGAGGTGCCGCTGACGCTGTCGGTGGTGCGCAGCCTGGTGGTGGAAGTCGGCGGCGAGGCCTATGCGTTTCCGTTGGCCCATATCGAGCGCATGTGCGACCTGGCGTCCGAGGACATCGTCCAGGTCGAAGGTCGCCAGCATTTCTGGCATGAAGGTCGCCATGTCGGGTTGGTCGCCGCCACGCAATTGCTCAACCGCCCGGTAGCGCCCAACAACGGCCAGAGTCTCAAGGTCGTGGTGATCCGCGAGCGCGAAGTGATCTATGGCGTGGCGGTGGAACGCTTCATCGGCGAGCGAACCTTGGTGGTGCTGCCCCTGGATGAGCGCCTGGGCAAGGTCCAGGATATTTCCGCCGGTGCTTTGCTCGACGACGGCTCGGTAGTATTGATCGTCGATGTCGAAGACCTGCTGCGTTCGGTAGAAAAGTTGCTCGACACCGGGCGGCTGGAACGCATCGCCCGGCAGAACGAGGCCCAGGCTCCACGCAAGCGGATCCTGGTGGTCGACGACTCGCTGACCGTGCGGGAACTGGAGCGCAAGCTGTTGCTCAATCGAGGCTATGACGTGGCAGTGGCGGTAGACGGCATGGATGGCTGGAATGCGTTGCGTTCGGAGGATTTCGACTTGCTCATCACGGACATCGACATGCCGCGCATGGACGGTATCGAACTGGTATCGCTGCTGCGCCGCGACAACCGCCTGCAATCGCTGCCGGTGATGGTGGTTTCCTATAAGGATCGCGAGGAAGATCGCCGCCGTGGCCTGGATGCCGGGGCCGACTATTATCTAGCCAAGGCGAGTTTTCATGACGACGCCTTGCTCGACGCCGTGGTCGAATTGATCGGAGGAGCGCGCGCTTGAAGATCGCCATCGTCAATGACATGCCCCTGGCGGTCGAGGCCCTGCGCCGCGCGCTGGCATTCGAACCCGCGTATCAGTTGGTCTGGGTGGCGGCCAACGGCGCCGAGGCGGTGCAGCGTTGCCATGAATACACGCCGGACCTGATCCTGATGGACCTGTTCATGCCGATCATGGACGGTGTCGAGGCGACCCGGCGAATCATGGCCGACACGCCGTGCGCCATCGTGATCGTCACTGGCGACAGCCAGCAGAACGTCCATCGGGTGTTCGAGGCCATGGGCCATGGCGCCCTGGACGTAGTGGATACCCCGGCGCTGGGCGTCGGCAGGCCCGAAGAGGCCGCTGCCCCCTTGCTGCGCAAGATCGCCAACATCGGCTGGCTGATCGGTGAGCGGGGCAACGGTGAGCGCGCCGCGCCGGCTGCGCAGCGGGCGTCGGTGTCACGCAACAGCCTGGTGGCGATCGGCTCGTCGGCCGGCGGCCCCGCCGCGTTGGAAGTGCTGCTCAAGGCGCTACCCCGCGATTTCGCCCCGGCCATCGTGCTGGTCCAGCATGTCGACGAAGTGTTTGCCGCCGGCATGGCCGAGTGGCTGGCCGGCGTGTCGGGCCTTGAGGTCCGGTTGGCCCGCGAGGGCGAGACACCGCGAGGCGGGGTGGTGCTGTTGGCCGGAACCAATCATCATTTGCGGCTGTTGAAAAATGGCACGCTGGCGTACACGGCCGAACCCGTCAACGAAATCTATCGGCCCTCCATCGATGTGTTTTTCGAGAGTGTCGCCAATTTCTGGAGTGGTGAGGCGGTAGGCGTGTTGCTCACCGGCATGGGTCGCGACGGCGCGCAAGGGCTTAAACTGATGCGCCAGCAGGGCTGCGTGACCATCGCCCAGGACCAACAGAGCAGCGCCGTCTATGGCATGCCCAAGGCGGCCGCCGCTATCGACGCGGCGGCGCAGATACTCGCGCTGGACCGGATAGCGCCACGCCTGGTGGAAATTTTCAGCCAATGATGCCCTCTTGCACCCCAAGCAGTATTCAGGTGAGCCCCCATGACTGATTTACAGCTCGACGACTTCAAGCGCGATGAGAACGCCGCCATGGTCTTGCTGGTCGATGACCAGGCGATGATCGGCGAGGCAGTGCGACGCGGGTTGTCGAACGAGCAGAACATCGACTTCCACTTCTGCTCCGACCCTCACCAGGCCATCGCCCACGCCGTGCGCATCAAGCCGACGGTGATTCTCCAGGACCTGGTGATGCCCGGTCTCGACGGCTTGAGCCTGGTGCGCGAATACCGCAACCATCCGGCCACTCGCGACATCCCGATCATCGTCCTGTCGACCAAGGAGGACCCGCTGATCAAGAGCGCGGCGTTTGGCGCCGGCGCCAACGATTACCTGGTCAAGTTGCCGGACAATATTGAACTGGTAGCGCGGATCCGCTATCACTCGCGCTCCTACATGATGCTGTTGCAGCGCGACGCGGCCTACCGTGCGCTGCGCGTCAGCCAGCAGCAGTTGCTCGACACCAATCTGGTGCTGCAACGGCTGATGAACTCCGATGGCCTGACCGGGCTGTCCAATCGCCGGCACTTCGATGAATACCTGGAGCTGGAGTGGCGAAGGGCGCTGCGGGACCAGTCCCAGCTGTCGCTGTTGATGATCGATGTGGATTATTTCAAGTCGTTCAACGACAACTACGGTCACCTTGAAGGCGACGAAGCCTTGCGCAAGGTTGCCACGGCGATCCGCGAGGCCTGCAGTCGTCCGTCCGACCTGCCGGCGCGTTATGGCGGCGAGGAGTTCGCCCTGGTCTTGCCCGGCACCTCGCCTGGCGGTGCACGGCTGATGGCCGAAAAGCTGCGCCAGAGCATCGTCGCCCTGAAAATCCCCCATGCCACGCCCGACGGCGGCGAAAACCTGACCGTCAGCATCGGCGTCGCGACCTGCACCCCGCAACAGGGCGGCGAGTGCCGTCAACTGATCTCGGCGGCGGACAAGGGGCTGTACCTGGCCAAGCACAATGGGCGCAATCGGGTGGGAGTTGAATGAAACCCTGCCTGGGCAGATTGCTTTTGTGGGGGGGGGGGGGGCTCCCGCTGGGGCGCGCAGCGGCCCTGAAACCAGTTGGCTCGGTGTGCCAGGCCGATTGAGTGGGCCGTTTTGGGGCTGCTGCGCAACCCAGCGGGAGCAAGCTCCCTCGCCACAGGGGCC
>NZ_JBHFJB010000065.1:13156-16261 GCF_057334555.1 Pseudomonas sp. AGC41 | reverse complement strand
GGGGCCGTACGCTTAATCTCATTCCCCCTAAAGCCGCCAGGCGGGCTGCCGCCGCCGCTTGATTACGTTATACTCGCCGGCTTTCAAAAGTTCGCCAACGAGTGCTGCCCGCCATGGAAATCAACCCGATCCTGAACACCATCAAGGACCTGTCCGAGCGCTCCGAAACTATTCGGGGGTATCTTTGACTACGATCAAAAGCATGAGCGTCTGACCGAAGTCAATCGCGAGCTTGAAGATCCGAATGTCTGGAACAACCCTTCCTACGCCCAGGAACTGGGCCGCGAGCGTTCTGCGCTGGCGCAGATCGTCGAGACCCTGGACGAGTTGTCCAGCGGCCTGGCCGACTGCCGCGACCTGCTGGACATGGCCGTCGAGGAAAACGACGAAGGCGCGGTCGGCGATGTGGTCGCCGAGCTGACGCGCCTGGACGAGAACCTGGCCAAGCTGGAGTTCCGCCGCATGTTCAGCGGCGAGATGGACATGAACAACGCCTACCTGGACATCCAGGCCGGCTCCGGCGGCACCGAGGCCCAGGACTGGGCCAACATCCTGCTGCGCATGTACCTGCGCTGGGCTGACAAACGCGGTTTCGACGCAACCATCATGGAACTGTCCGCCGGTGAAGTCGCCGGGATCAAGGGCGCTACCGTGCACATCAAGGGCGAGTACGCCTTTGGCTGGCTGCGTACCGAGATCGGCGTGCACCGCCTGGTGCGCAAGAGCCCGTTCGATTCCGGCAACCGTCGCCACACCTCGTTCTCGGCGGTATTCGTCTCGCCGGAAATCGATGACAACATCGAGATCGAGATCAACCCGGCCGACCTGCGTATCGACACCTACCGTTCCTCCGGGGCCGGTGGTCAGCACGTCAACACCACCGACTCGGCCGTACGGATCACCCACGTACCGACCAACACCGTGGTCAGTTGCCAGAACGAACGGTCCCAGCACGCGAACAAAGACACCGCGATGAAGATGCTGCGGGCGCGTTTGTACGAGCAGGAAGTGCAGAAGCGCAACGCCGCGTCCCAGGCCCTGGAAGACACCAAGTCCGATATCGGCTGGGGTCACCAGATCCGCTCGTATGTCCTCGACGCTTCGCGGATCAAGGACCTGCGCACCAGCATCGAACGCAGCGACTGCGACAAGGTGCTCGACGGCGACATCGATGAATATCTGATCGCCAGCCTCAAGCAAGGGCTGTAACGCGACACCCACGTGGCGGGCGGGCACGCTTTCGAAGCGCGGCTCGCCGGCAGACTCCGGCCCGGGCCGGGGGCAACGAACCTGTGATGGAAACCTTAAAGACATGAGCGACCAAGAACTCGACCCGCAAGCCCTGCAACAGGAAGAAAATTCCCTGATCGCCCTGCGCAAGGAAAAGCTTGCTGCCGAGCGCGCCAAGGGCCAGGCCTTCCCCAACGACTTCCGCCGCGATTCGTACTGCGATGCCTTGCAGAAAAAGTACGCGGACAAGACCAAGGAAGAGCTGGCCGAGGCGGCGATTCCGGTCAAGGTTGCCGGTCGCATCATGCTCGACCGTGGTTCGTTCCTGGTGATCCAGGACATGACCGGTCGCATCCAGGTCTATGTCAATCGCAAGACCCTGCCGGAAGAAACCCTGGCTGCCGTCAAGACCTGGGACCTGGGCGACATCATTGCCGCCGAAGGCACCCTGGCCCGCTCCGGCAAGGGCGACCTGTACGTCGAAATGACCAGCGTGCGCCTGCTGACCAAGTCCCTGCGCCCGCTGCCGGACAAGCACCACGGCCTGACCGACACCGAGCAGCGCTACCGCCAGCGCTACGTCGACCTGATCGTCAACGAAGACGTGCGCCACACGTTCCGCGTGCGCTCGCAGGTCATCGCGCACATCCGCAGCTTCCTGATGAAGCGTGACTTCCTCGAAGTCGAGACGCCGATGCTGCAGACCATTCCGGGCGGCGCGGCGGCCAAGCCGTTCGAAACCCACCACAACGCCCTGGACATGGAAATGTTCCTGCGCATCGCGCCGGAGCTATACCTCAAGCGCTTGGTGGTCGGTGGTTTCGAGAAGGTCTTCGAGATCAACCGCAACTTCCGTAACGAGGGCGTTTCGACCCGGCACAACCCCGAGTTCACCATGCTCGAGTTCTACCAGGCCTATGCCGATTACAACGACAACATGGACCTGACCGAAGAACTGTTCCGCGAGCTGGCACAGCTTGTTCTCGGGACGACCGACGTGCCGTACGGCGACAAGGTGTTCCACTTCGGCGAGCCGTTCGTGCGCCTGTCGGTGTTCGATTCGATCCTCAAGTACAACCCGGAAATTACGGCGGCCGACCTGCAGGACATCGACAAGGCTCGTGCCATCGCCAAGAAGGCCGGCGCCAAGGTGCTCGGCTTCGAAGGCCTGGGCAAGCTGCAAGTGATGATTTTCGAAGAGCTGGTCGAGCACAAGCTGGAGCAGCCGCACTTCATCACCCAGTACCCGTTCGAAGTGTCGCCGCTGGCCCGTCGCAACGACGAGAACCCGAGCGTGACCGACCGTTTCGAACTGTTCATCGGTGGCCGTGAAATTGCCAACGCCTACTCCGAGCTCAACGACGCGGAAGACCAGGCCGAGCGCTTCATGGCCCAGGTGGCCGACAAGGACGCCGGTGACGACGAAGCCATGCACTACGACGCCGACTTCGTTCGCGCCCTGGAGTACGGCATGCCGCCGACGGCTGGCGAAGGCATCGGCATCGATCGCCTGGTGATGTTGCTGACCAACTCACCGTCGATCCGGGATGTCATCCTGTTCCCGCACATGCGGCCCCAAGCGTAAGTGTTTCAATTAAAAAGCCGCCTCGATGGGCGGCTTTTTAATGCCTGTCTGGTACAAACGTATCAATTGGTTACTTCTGAAATAGCGAGGAAAGACCTGTCGTGAATCGTGCAATGGCTCCAGAAGGTGCAGCGGGCGTCGCCACTGCTGTCGCTGAAAGTGTTCAGTACCAGGGTCGCAAGGCCAGCCGACAGGGCAGTGAACAGCGCCGCCAGGAGATTCTCGACGCGGCCATGCGCATTGTCGTGCGCGATGGCGTGCGTGCGGTGCGCCACCGCGCGGTGGGCCCC
>NZ_JBHFJB010000065.1:12541-13136 GCF_057334555.1 Pseudomonas sp. AGC41 | reverse complement strand
GCGGGGTGGCCGCCGAAGCGGGCGTGCCGCTGTCGGCCACCACTTATTATTTCAAGGACATCGACGACCTGCTCACCGACACCTTCGCCCAGTACGTGGAACGCAGCGCGGCGTTCATGGCCAAGCTGTGGACCAACAATGAAGGCCTGCTGCGGGAGATGGTCGCCTACGGGGATGGCAGCGCCGCGTCGCGCTCGCAACTGGCGGACGACATCGCGCGGATGACGGCGGACTACGTGCAGCATCAATTGCACAGTCGTCGCGACTACCTGATGGCCGAACAGGCCTTCCGCCAGGAAGCGCTGCTCAACCCGCGCCTGGCGGTGTTGGTGCGTTCTCACCAGCAGATTTTGCTGCACGGCACCTGTCAGTTCTTTCAGGTCCTGGGCTCCCGCGAGCCACAACAGGATGCCAAAGTGTTGACGGCGATTATCGGACGGATGGAATATCAGGGCTTGCTCAATGGCGCCGAGCCGGTAGCTGACGAAGACATGCTCGGCATCCTGACCCGTTACATGCACTTGGTACTGGCGTCGGTGTGACCCAAATGGGTTCACCACAGCCCCCTGTGGGGGGGGGGGGGGGGGGGGGGGGG
>NZ_JBHFJB010000065.1:10552-12485 GCF_057334555.1 Pseudomonas sp. AGC41 | reverse complement strand
GCCATAGGGAGTTCCAATGAAAGCCTGGCGTGCCGTTGCACTGGCCGTGTCGTTGCTGCTGCTCAGTGGCTGCCTGGTGTCGTTCAAGGCGCCGTTGCCCGACAGCGAAGCCGCGCCCAAGGGCCTGCTCGGCCACTGGACCAGCACCAACGCCTGGGGTGAGCCGGTGAACCTGGAGCTGACGGAAGTCGGCAAGCATCGCTATCAGGCCGTCAGTTATTTCCGGGCCCGGCCTCAGGAGCGCGAAGCCATACCCCTGACCGTCTCCCGCCACGGCAGTCGCTGGTATTTGTCGGCCAAGGTGCCGGCGCGCTTCGGCGGTCATTTCGTCATCGCCGGTTTCGAACTGACCGACAAGCAGGAACTGGTGGTCTACAACCTGGACATGGAACAGATCAACCAGGCCATCGGCCAGAAGCTCCTCAGCGGCCAGCCAAACCAGAGCGAGGAGGGTGATGGCGTGCTGGTGGACAGCGACATGAACAAGGTTTTCAGTTACCTCGACGACCCGGCCAATTCCGATGTGTTCTCGGAAGCCGTGCGCTACCAGCGACTGAGCAAATCCCAATAACGGCTACAAGCGGACGTTTTTTCACAGGAGTTTCGGGTGGACGATTACCAGCAGACGATACGCACCTTGTCCGATCGCATTGTGCTGGCGCAGACGCCGATTCGCATTCTCGACGCGGTGAAGTGGGACGAGAGCATCCGCAAGGGGTTTCTCAAGGCCAAGGGCAAGGAAATGCCTGCGGTGGATCGTGATTATTACCTCAACCGGCCACTGTCCTTCGACTCCAGCAAAGTGAAGCTGGAGTTCCAGAACATTGAGCGCGACATCACCCGTCAGCTTGGGCAGTTCAACCCGGTGGGCCAGATCATGCGGCGCATGTGCAAGGAATACCGCATGGTGGTACGCATGCTCGAAGCGCGCGGCACCGAGGATTTCGGGTTGATTTCCCAGGAACTGTACGGCGCCGCTTCCGACGCCTTCCACGCCGGTGACCCGACCCTGGCCGACCTCGGCCTGATGCTCTCCGACTATCTGAACAACATCGATGGCCGTGGCGACCTCAAGGACGAGCCCAAGGTGCTCAGCGCCAAGGAGGCCGTCAGCCTGTTGCAGCATCGCCTCAACCGGGTGTTTGGCGAGGCCGAGGAAACCATTCGCGTATTCGAGTCCGACGGTATCGTCGCCGACGCGGCGGCGGGCGCCGACTACATCAAGATCCGCACCGACGCGATGTTCAACGAGCGGGATGTGCGCGCCCTGGAGGTTCACGAAGGGCTGGTGCACGTCGGCACCACCCTCAATGGGTTGAACCAACCGATCTGCACCTTCCTGTCCAAGGGCCCGCCCTCGTCGACGGTGACCCAGGAAGGCCTGGCGATCCTGATGGAAATCATCACCTTCGCCTCCTACCCGAGTCGCCTGCGCAAACTCACCAACCGCACCCGCGCCATCCATATGGTGGAGGAAGGGGCCGACTTCCTGCAGGTCTTCGAGTTTTTCCGCGAGCAGGGTTTCGAAATGGCCGAAAGCTACGGCAACGCCAGCCGCGTTTTCCGTGGCTCGGTGCCGACCGGTCTGCCATTTACCAAAGACTTGTCCTACCTCAAGGGCTTCATCATGGTTTACAACTACATTCAGCTGGCCGTGCGCAAAGGCAAGCTGGAGCAGGTGCCGCTGCTGTTCTGTGGCAAGACCACCCTGGAGGATATGCGCACCCTGCGCCAACTGGTGGATGAGGGCCTGGTCGTGCCGCCCAAATACCTGCCCGAGCAGTTCCGCGACATGAACGCCTTGTCGGCCTGGATGTGCTTCTCCAACTTCTTGAACCACCTGAGCCTGGACCGGATCGAAGCGGATTATTCCAATATTCTGTAACCACAACACCGTTCAGAAGTGTGGGGGGGGGGGGGGGGGGGGGGGGGG
>NZ_JBHFJB010000065.1:9670-10467 GCF_057334555.1 Pseudomonas sp. AGC41 | reverse complement strand
CCCCCCCCCCCCCCCCCCCCCCACAAGGGTACGGTGTTCCAATTCTGATTTTCGCGAGGCTTCACCGGATGCGAACCCTCGGCATCATTTGCCTGCTGCTGGCCCTGAGTGGCTGCAGCTCCCTGCTGTTCTACCCCGAACGCGGCCTGCCGTTCACGCCGCAGCGGGCCAAGCTCGAATACCGCGACGTCACCCTGACCACGGCTGACGGCCTGAAGCTGCGTGGCTGGTGGCTGCCGGTGAAGCCGGGTGGCGAGGTCAAGGGGACGGTGCTGCATTTGCACGGCAACGGCGGCAACCTGTCCTGGCACCTCGGCGGGAGCTGGTGGTTGCCGGAGCAGGGTTATCAAGTGCTGATGGTCGATTACCGGGGTTATGGGGTATCCGAGGGCGAGCCGAGCCTGCCGGCGATCTACCAGGATATCGACGCTGCGTTCAAATGGCTCGACCAATCGCCCGAGGTCCAAGGCAAGCCGCTGGTGCTGCTCGGCCAGAGCCTGGGTGGCGCGCTGGCGGTGCATTACCTGGTGGAGCATCCAGAGCGTCAACAGCAGCTCAAAGCGCTGGTGCTTGATGGCGTGCCCGCCAGCTATCGCGACGTCGGACGTTTTGCCCTGAGCACTTCATGGCTGACCTGGGCGTTGCAGGTGCCGCTGTCGTGGCTGGTGCCGGACGGCGACAGCGCCATTGGCTCGATCGCACAATTGAACGGCGTGCCAAAGCTGATCTACCACAGCCTTGACGATCCCATCGTGCCCCTTTCCAACGGCATCCGCTTGTATCAAGCTGCGCCGCCC
>NZ_JBHFJB010000065.1:2511-9632 GCF_057334555.1 Pseudomonas sp. AGC41 | reverse complement strand
GCCACGTGCAGACTTTCGCCGACCCGACCTGGCGAACCGTGATGCTGCGCTACCTCGACGATCCCCGGCACTTCGATGGCTTGCGCCGCCTGGGCGAGGTGCCGAACTACCCGAAATCTTCCGTTGAATCACCCGAGAACCCGCAATGAGCGAAGAACGCAACGCCATCCCCCTGATCATCACCGGTATCTGCAGCATTCTCGGCACCGTCGCGGCGCTCTGGTACTACGGCTATCTGCATTTCGCCAAGCCCGAGGACGCGTTGCTGCTCAACCAGTTCACCATGCTCAAGACCGTGCCGGGCGAAGACTATAAAGTCGCCCTGGAGCCGGCGCCCCAGGTCGCCCAATGCATCGATGGCGTACTGGTACTGTTCGACACCGAGCAGAAAGGCCTGACCGGCGTATTGATCAACGAGAAGAAGCGCGCGGTGCGCTGCATGGGGCAGGAAACGCCGCAGAAGCTGCAGCCGTAACCGATCTGATTTCCTGTGGGATGATGGCCAGGATATGTGTAGCCAATAAAAAGCCCCGCCTGATTGAAGTCAGGCGGGGCTTTTGCGTTGCGTCAGCCGATCAGTTGGCGCTCATGGTCGAGCGCGGGGCGACTGGCTGGTTGTCGTTGGAAATGGTCACTTCCACGCGACGGTTCATGGCACGGCCCGAGACGCTGGTGTTGTCGGCGACCGGAAATTCCTTGCCGTAACCCTGGGTCACGATGCGGGCCGGGTCGACACCCATTTTTACCAGGGCGGTGCGCACGGAGCTGGCGCGGCGTTCGGACAGCGACTGGTTGTAGGAATCCGAACCGGTGCTATCGGTATAACCTTCGATGATCACCTTGCGATCCGGGTTTTCCTGGAGGAACTGCGCCAGTTTGCTCACATTGGTCATGCCGCTGGCGCGCAGGTCGGATTTGTTGGTGGCGAACAGCACGTCACCGAAGGTCACCAGCGTACCGCGCTCGGTCTGCTTGGCGTTGAGGCTGTCCTGCAGCTGCTTGATCTGTGCGTTGCGGGCGTCGAGCAGCGCGCGGGCGCGTTCGTCACCGGCGTTTTTCAGCTCGGCTTCGGCGTTGCGCAGGGCGATGGTCTGCTTGGCCACTTCGACGCGCTGGTTGGTCAGATAGGCCAGTTGGTCTACCTTGGCTTCGTCTTCGTTGTCCAGGTAGGCCTTGTCGGCCTTGGCCAGGAAGTCGGAGGCCTCCTTGGTTTCCAGCGCCGCGACCTTGGTGGCAGCCGGGTCGGCCTGCAGACCGTTGTAGTTGGTACGGGCCTGTTCCAGGTTCGCGTTCGGGTCGTGGGAGCAAGCGGCCAGGGCTACGCAGGCGGCAAGCAGGGCGGGCATCATGAAATGTTTGTGCGTCATAGTCTGTCGTCCTTTTATCAATGAGAAGTACGTCGTGGCTCGAACAGGGTTACTGGACCTTGTTCATGCCTTCCTGACGCAGTTCCTGAACCCCTTTCTGGGAATCCTTGAGGGCCTGTTCGGCCTTGGCGGCCTGGGCCTTGCGTTCGGCAACGCGGGCATCCCATTCAGCCTGTTCGGCCAGACGCTTGGCCTCTTCGTAGTTCTCGTCGTGCATGGCGATCTCGGCCTGCTTGAGTTTGTCCTGGGCGGATTTCATTTCCACCGCGGCGAACTCGGTGCCGCCCGCGCTGACGGCGCTGTTGACCGCCGATTGCGTGACCGCGTATTGCTCCGAAGGTGGATTGCCGGCGCAACCGGCCAGGATGAAGCTGCTACCGATAGCCAGGGCAGCCAACTTCAGGCCGCGAAGGCCAGTGGATGAGGGTTTGGCAGTGCAGGTATTCATAGGCTTCAACTCCATTGGAAAACTCCTGAAAAAACACTAATCCATGCTGGGACCGAAGCCGTGACGTCTGTTTTGGCGCTGGCGCCAGGGCGCGTTTATTTAAACGACCGTTCCAGTATGGTTACTCGGTGTGACCCGAGGCGTTTTTCAAAAGTTCAGGCACGGATGGCCAATCGCCAAAAGAAATACTGACTGATTGGTCAATCGCGAAAAAGCTGAACTTTCAAGGCGTGCAGCGGTATTCCCGGCACCGAAAGCCCAGGAGCGGTGCCGGGTAGCGCGATACGGTGCGAGTGCGATCAGTGCTTGGACTTGTCGTTTTGCGAGGAGAGTTGGTGCAGATGACGGCGGGACAGGGCGAGAAATCGCGGGGTCGGGCCGACGTCTTCGTACAGCGGGTCGCCTTCTTCATCGGTGGCCACGACCTGCGAGCCCTTGATGTAAGGGAAGCTGGCCTCCAGTTCCTCCAGCGCCGCGCCGATCAGTTCGCCGAGCAGTTCTTCGGGCTGGCGCTTGGGGTACATGTCGCAGATGGCCGCCAGGCGTGCGGCGGCTTCCATGTCCAGATGAATCGTGTAGCCGGTCTGAGTCAGGTGACCCTTGGCGTTTTCTTCCCAATGCTGGGCAAGTTCACGGATTTTCATGATGGCCTCAATTGGCCCGCTCGTGGCGGGCGCGACAGTGACAAGCCGTTGTGTGGCTTACCCATGAGACTAGCTTTGGCTGACAAGGTTTAAAGTCCCTTCGTCGCTTGTCATAAGCGATCGGCATCGGCACTCTCTCTTACAAAGCTGTCCGGACCTTTTTGCTGGAGACCTGCTGATGACCGATATCGATGCCCGCTTGCGCGAGGACGTCCACCTGCTCGGCGAGCTGCTGGGCAACACCATTCGTGACCAGTACGGAGACACCTTTCTCGACAAGATCGAGCAGATTCGCAAAGGCGCGAAGGCCGACCGACGCGGCTCGATGGATGCGGAACTGAGCGCCAGCCTCAACCAGCTGAGCGAGGATGAGCTGCTGCCGGTAGCGCGGGCGTTCAACCAGTTCCTCAACCTGGCCAATATCGCCGAGCAATACCAGCTGATTCACCGCCGCGAAGAGTCCAGGCCGGCGCCGTTCGAAGCACGCGTGCTGCCCGAGCTGCTGGCGCGTTTGCGCGCCGAAGGACACGGCGCCGAAGCGCTGGCGCGGCAATTGGGCCGGTTGGAAATCGAACTGGTGCTCACAGCGCATCCGACGGAAGTCGCCCGGCGCACGCTGATCCAGAAATACGACGCGATCGCCGCGCAACTGGCCGCACAAGACCACCGCGACCTCACCAGTGCCGAGCGCGCGCAGATCCACGAACGCCTGCAGCGGCTCATCGCCGAAGCCTGGCACACCGAGGAAATTCGGCGGACCCGCCCGACGCCGGTGGACGAGGCCAAGTGGGGCTTCGCGGTGATCGAGCATTCGCTCTGGCACGCCATCCCCAATTACCTGCGCAAGGCTGACCAGGCCCTGCATGCCGCCACAGGGTTGCGCCTGCCGCTGGAGGCCGCGCCGATCCGCTTTGCCTCGTGGATGGGCGGCGACCGGGACGGCAACCCGAACGTCACCGCCGCGGTCACTCGCGAGGTGTTGCTGCTGGCGCGCTGGATGGCGGCGGACCTGTATTTGCGCGACGTCGATCATCTGGCCGCCGACTTGTCCATGCAAAACGCCAGCGAGGCCTTGCGCGCCCAGGCCGGTGACAGCGCCGAGCCCTATCGCGCGGTGCTCAAGCAATTGCGCGAACGCCTGCGGGCCACGCGCAATTGGGCCCAGGCCTCGTTGAAGGCGACGACGCCGGTCACCGCCGAGGTGTTGCAGGACAACCGTGAACTGCTCGATCCATTGGAGTTGTGCTACCAGTCCCTGCATGAGTGCGGCATGGGCGTGATTGCCGACGGGCCGTTGCTTGATTGCCTGCGCCGCGCGGTCACCTTCGGCCTGTTCCTGGTGCGCCTCGACGTGCGTCAGGACTCGACGCGGCACACGGCGGCGATGACCGAGATCACCGATTACCTCGGGCTCGGGCGTTACGAGGAATGGGACGAAGAGCAGCGCATCGGTTTCCTCCTCGGCGAGCTGAATAACCGTCGGCCCTTGTTGCCGCCTTACTTCAAGCCGTCGGCCGATACGGCGGAAGTCCTGGCCACGTGCCGCGAGGTCGCGGCGGCGCCTGCGGCGTCCCTGGGCTCCTACGTGATTTCCATGGCCGGCGCGGCTTCCGATGTGCTGGCGGTGCAGTTGCTGCTCAAGGAGGCCGGCGTATTACGGCCGATGCGCGTGGTTCCGCTGTTCGAAACCCTCGCCGACCTGGACAACGCCGGGCCGGTGATCGAACGCTTGCTGTTGCTGCCGGGTTATCGCTCGCGCCTGCAAGGTCCCCAGGAAGTGATGATCGGCTATTCCGACTCGGCCAAGGACGCCGGGACCACGGCGGCGGCCTGGGCGCAATACCGCGCCCAGGAGCGGTTGGTGGACATCTGCCGCGAGCAGCAAGTCGAATTGCTGTTGTTCCATGGCCGCGGTGGCACCGTCGGCCGTGGTGGCGGCCCGGCGCACGCGGCGATCCTGTCCCAGCCGCCGGGCTCGGTGGCCGGACGTTTCCGCACCACCGAACAGGGCGAAATGATTCGTTTCAAATTCGGCCTGCCGGACATCGCCGAACAGAACCTCAATCTTTACCTCGCCGCAGTGCTCGAAGCGACCTTGCTGCCACCGCCGCCGCCAACGCCGCAGTGGCGGCATCTGATGGATGAATTGGCTGCCGACGGGGTCAACGCCTACCGGGCCGTGGTGCGGGAAAATCCGCAGTTTGTGGAGTATTTCCGCCAGTCCACGCCGGAGCAGGAACTGGGCCGCCTGCCCTTGGGCAGCCGCCCGGCCAAGCGTCGCGCCGGTGGTATCGAAAGCCTGCGGGCGATCCCGTGGATTTTCGGCTGGACCCAGACGCGGCTGATGCTGCCGGCCTGGCTCGGCTGGGAAACCGCCCTGGGCAAGGCGCTGGAGCGCGGCGAGGGCGAACTGCTCGGGCAGATGCGTGAGCAATGGCCGTTCTTCCGTACCCGCATCGACATGCTGGAGATGGTCCTGGCCAAGGCCGACGCCGATATTGCCCAGTCCTACGACGAGCGTCTGGTGGAACCGGCGTTGCTGCCTTTGGGCGAGCATTTACGCGACCTATTGTCGCAGGCCTGTTCGGTGGTCCTGGGCCTGACCGGCCAGTCGCAGCTGCTGGCACATAGCCCAGACACGCTGGAATTCATCCGCCTGCGCAATACCTACCTCGACCCGCTGCACCTGTTACAGGCCGAGCTGCTGGCGCGCTCGCGGCAGCAGGACGTGGCCCAGGGCAGCCCCGTGGAACAAGCGTTGCTGGTGTCTGTGGCAGGGATTGCCGCCGGTTTGCGCAACACCGGCTAATCTCCCGGAGGGTCAACAAACAGTTCGCCCGGCATGTCCGGGCGTAGCCGTCGGCGGCGGCAGGGAGGTCGACCAGGCGACAGTTTGTTGTCCGGTTGCGACTCTGACTACCTCATACGAAGGTCGCGTGCGGCGCGGGTTACTCCGACTTTCGGCGGCTTGTGTGGGTCGGGTCCGCTGTGTATCTTGATCAGCCTTTGGCCGTTTGGGCGGTCACGACCAAGTTTTTCGAAGATTGGCCCCACGAGGCGAATCCGAGCGTTTTACATAAAAAATTGAGGAGCACATCGATGCGCGTCATTCTGCTGGGAGCTCCCGGGGCCGGTAAAGGTACTCAGGCAAAGTTCATCACCGAAAAATTCGGTATCCCGCAAATCTCCACTGGCGACATGCTGCGCGCCGCGGTCAAGGCTGGCACTCCATTGGGTGTACAAGCCAAGAGCATCATGGATGCCGGCGGCCTGGTGTCGGATGACCTGATCATCGCGCTGGTCAAGGATCGCATCGCTCAACCTGACTGTGCCAATGGTTTTCTGTTCGATGGCTTCCCGCGCACCATTCCACAGGCCGAAGCTCTGGTGAGCGCCGGCGTCGAGCTGGATGCTGTTGTTGAAATTGCCGTCGAAGACGAAGAAATTGTTCAGCGTATTGCCGGTCGACGCGTCCATGAGCCTTCCGGCCGCGTTTACCACACCGTCTACAACCCTCCGAAAGCCGAAGGCAAGGACGACGTCACCGGTGACGAACTGGTGCAGCGCAAGGACGACACCGAAGAAACCGTGCGTCATCGCCTGTCGGTCTACCATTCCCAGACCAAGCCGCTGGTGGAGTTCTACCAGAATCTGTCCGCCAGGAACGGCGGCAAGCCGAAGTACAGCCACATCCCGGGCGTCGGCTCGGTTGAAGAAATCACTGCCAAAGTGCTTGCAGCCTTGAGCTGAAAAGGCTGAGCAGATGCAACAACTCCGGCCCGCTTGCGGGCCGGAGTTGTTTATACTGGCGCACTTTTTTCCACCTGATTTACGGACATATCGATGAGCACCTTGCTGGCCCTGGACACCGCGACTGAAGCTTGCTCCGTTGCCTTGCTGTACGACGGCAAGGTCACGAGCCACTACGAGGTGATCCCGCGCCTGCATGCGCAAAAATTGCTGCCGATGATCCAGCAATTGCTCAGCGATGCCGGGATCACCTTGCAAGCCGTGGATGCGATCGCCTTTGGTCGCGGCCCAGGCGCGTTTACCGGCGTGCGCATCGCCATTGGCGTCGTGCAGGGCCTGGCCTTCGCCTTGGAACGCCCGGTATTGCCGGTCTCGAACCTGGCGGTGCTGGCCCAGCGCGCCTTGCGCGAGCACGGCGCGCATCAGGTAGCGGCCGCCATCGATGCGCGCATGGACGAGGTGTACTGGGGCTGCTATCGCGAAACCGCTGGCGAGATGCGTCTGGTCGGTGCCGAGGCGGTGTTACCGCCCGAAGCGGCGGCGTTGCCGGCTGACACCCGCGGTGACTGGTTCGGCGCCGGTACCGGCTGGGGCTACGGCGAGCGAATCGGCGTCGGCCTTGTCGGTCAGGACGCCTCGATGTTGCCCCATGCCGAAGACCTGCTGGCCCTGGCACGCTTTGCCTGGGAACGCGGCGAAGCCATCCCGGCCGACGATGCGCAGCCGGTGTATCTGCGGGACAAGGTAGCAACGCCCAAGTCCGAACGGTAAACCCAAACTTGACCACACTCTTGAGCGAGCACAATTGTGGCGAGGGAGCTTGCTCCCGCTGGGGCGCGAAGCGGCCCTGAAATCTCCTTGGTATCCTTGCTGGTCGGGCTGAAATCAAGTCTTGGGGCCGCTGCGCAACCC
>NZ_JBHFJB010000065.1:0-2478 GCF_057334555.1 Pseudomonas sp. AGC41 | reverse complement strand
CCCCCCCCCCCCCCCCCCCCCCCCCCCCACGAAGGCGTTGCTCCGGCTCAAAACCTGTCAAAGTCATCCCAGGATCCAAAAGTCACACCCAAAATTGCCAGTCGTCACTTTTTTCGCCGGTTTTTAAACCTTTTTGCCTTTATGTGTTCTAGTTATCACTTGCGCATTTGCGCGGATACGAATGTGCCGCTAAATTGCCATCATTGATACCGAGCATTCTGTTATGCGTATAGACGGCGTTTCATCCCAGTCCTACCCCATCAAGCGTCGGCCTCGTGCGGGTAAAGCCGCTGAGCCGGAAAACTTCGATGATATTGACGGTGAGCTGGAATTTCCGTCCGAAGAGCAACTCGCCGCCCGCGCCGCCAAAGCCTCTGCGCAACGCCTGAGCAATCTTCCCGCCCGTCAGCAGGACATGCTGTATCACCGCGCCATGAGCCGCAGTGTCGCCACGGCGCTGGCCAGCTACCTGAGCACCGCCGGTTTTGTTGATTGGGATATGGAAGTGCTGGGCCTCGACCTCTACATCTGATGCGGTTGCCCTACTATCTGGGTTGCCCGTCCTGGAGCGAAAATGCCTGGCGCGATTATCTTTATCCCCGGGACGCCAAAAGCTCCGACTTCCTCAGTCTCTATTCTCAAGTATTCAATGCGGTGGAAGGCAACACGACCTTCTACGCGAGCCCGGCCGCGTCCACCGTTCAGCGCTGGGCCGAGATCATGCCCGAGCACTTTCGCTTCACCGCCAAGATTCCCGGTGACATCAGCCACGGCGGCGACTTGCGCGAACACTTGACCGCCACCGAAACCTTTGTCCAGTTGTTGAGCCCGCTGGGTGAGCGCGTCTCACCGTACTGGCTGCAGTTGTCCAAGGCGTTCACGCCCAATCGATTGCCAGAGCTGGCGGCATTCATCGACGCGTTCCCACGGCCGTTGGCCGTAGAGGTGCGTCACGATGAGTTTTTTGCCAAAGGCGACGCCGAACGACAGCTCAACCGTTTGCTGCTCGATCGTGGTGTCGAACGCATCTGTCTCGATCCCCGCGGCCTGTTCAGCTGCGCGTCGACCGCCCCTGAAGTCATTCACGCACAATACAAGAAGCCCCGGGTGCCGACGCGGCCGGCGGCGTTCACTCAGTGCCCGCAGGTGCGCTTCGTCGGTCATCCGGTAGTCGAGGCCAACGAGCCGTTTCTGACGCCATGGGTGGAAAAGATCGCCGTGTGGATCGAAGAGGGGCGCACGCCGTATATGTTCCTGCACACCGCCGACAATCTGCTGGCGGCGAAACTCGCGATGCATTTTCACAGCCGCCTGATGAAGCGTTTGCCTGGCTTGCCGGCGCTGCCTGAGCTATATAGAGAACCCGCCGCCGAGCAACTCGGTCTGCTCTGAGGCGAACTCCGCAAAATTGCTCAGGAGCGACTTTCATGGATGCACAAACCCGCCGAGCTCAGGCGTTCAAGGCCTTGCACGAACGCGATGGGGCGTTTGTCATTCCCAATCCATGGGATGCCGGTTCGGCAAAGATGCTCGCCAGCCTCGGCTTTGAAGCATTGGCGACGACCAGTGCCGGTCACGCTTTTTCCCTGGCACGACCTGACGGCGCCCTGGGGCTGGATGACACGCTGGCGAATGTGCGAGCGATTGTTGCGGCCACGGACCTGCCAGTTGCCGTCGACCTGGAAAACGGCTTTGCCGATGCGCCCGAAGATTGCGCCCGCAGCTTGCTCCGCGCGGCACAAGCCGGCGCGGTAGGGGGCTCCATCGAAGATGCCACGGGCCGCGAAGACAGCCCGATCTACGATTTCGAGCACGCCGTGGCGCGGGTCAAGGCCGCCGCCGAGGCGGTGCGTAGTCTGCCGTTCCCTTTCCTGCTGACCGCGCGGGCGGAAAATTTCCTGCATGGCAGGCCGGATCTGGACGACACGATCCGACGCCTGAAGGCCTTCGCCGACGCCGGCGCCGACGTGCTGTACGCGCCGGGGCTGAGCAGCGCCGAGCAAGTGCTGGCGGTGGTCCGGGCCGTAGCGCCCAAGCCCGTCAACGTACTGATGTCCGGCGCGCTGGACCTGACGGTGGCGCAATTGAGCGAACTGGGCGTCAAGCGCATCAGCGTCGGATCGGCCCTCGCGCTGGCGGCGTACGGCGAGTTTTTCCGCGCCGCCGAAGAAATCCGACAGCAGGGGACCTTCACCTTCACTCGTCGCTCAATGCCTTTTATCCAGGCCAATCAATTATTCAAGGGTTGAAGCCCGAGGCGTTGTCGTGCGGTTTTTGAAAGGACTGATGGTATTGACGCTGGTCGTTGGCGTCGCGGTGGTGGCGGTATGGCGCGGTTGGCTGGCCGTACCCCCGCAATGGAACCCCTGGGCGCCGCTGGACGTGAAAGCGCCGCCGAACCTGCTGACCCGTTACAAACTCATGGCCCTGCGCAACGATCCGCAGTTGTGTGACCAGGCGCTCGCCACGTCGGGGCTG
>NZ_JBHFJB010000064.1:75950-77667 GCF_057334555.1 Pseudomonas sp. AGC41 | reverse complement strand
CGCCACGAAAGCCCGTTCGCACCGAGGCTGCGGTGTCAGCGCCAGCAGCCTCGCCCCACAAAAAAAATAGAACCGGAGACACGCCATCATGGCCTTGGATTTAATCGTCGTTCTCATCTACGCCACCGGCATGATCGCCTTGGGCTGGTACGGCATGCGCCGCGCCAAGACCCGCGACGACTACCTCGTCGCCGGGCGCAACCTCGGTCCGGGTTTTTACCTGGGCACCATGGCCGCCACTGTGCTGGGCGGCGCGTCGACCATCGGCACCGTGCGTCTGGGTTACGTCCACGGTATTTCCGGATTCTGGTTGTGCGGCGCCATCGGCCTGGGCATCGTCGGGCTGAGCCTGTTCCTCGCCAAGCCTTTGCTCAAGCTGAAAATCTATACCGTGACCCAGGTGCTGGAGCGCCGTTACAACCCGGCCGCGCGGCATGCCAGCGCGCTGATCATGCTGGTCTACGCGTTGATGATCGGCGCGACTTCGACCATCGCCATCGGCACAGTCATGCAGGTGCTGTTCGGCCTGCCCTTCTGGGTTTCGATCCTGGTGGGCGGCGGCGTGGTGGTGTTGTATTCCACCATCGGCGGCATGTGGTCGCTGACCCTGACCGACATCGTGCAGTTCCTGATCATGACCATCGGCCTGGTGTTTCTGCTGATGCCAATGTCCATCAGTGACGCTGGTGGCTGGGACGCGATGGTGGCGGCCTTGCCGGCGCGCTATTTCGATTTCACCGCCATTGGCTGGGACACCATCATTACGTATTTCCTGATCTACTTCTTCGGCATCTTCATCGGCCAGGACATCTGGCAGCGGGTGTTCACCGCTCGCAGCGAAGGCGTGGCGAAAGTCGCCGGCACCGCTGCCGGCCTGTATTGCGTGCTCTACGGCCTGGCCGGTGCGCTGATCGGCATGGCCGCCAAAGTCCTGCTGCCGGACCTGGAAAACGTCAACAACGCCTTCGCCAGCGTGGTGCAGACCAGCCTGCCCAACGGCATTCGTGGCCTGGTGATCGCAGCCGCGTTGGCGGCATTGATGTCCACCGCCGCAGCAGGCCTGCTCGCGGCATCCACCACGGTGGTCCAGGACTTGCTGCCCCGCCTGCGCCAGGGCCGTGAGAGCGGCGACGGCGACGTTCACGAAAACCGTATCGCGACCCTGCTGCTGGGCGCGGTGGTATTGGCGATCGCCTTGGTCGTCAGCGACGTGATCAGCGCCCTGACGCTGGCCTACAACCTGCTGGTCGGCGGCATGCTGATCCCGCTGATCGGGGCGATCTACTGGAAACGCGCGACCACCGCCGGCGCGATCACCAGCATGTCGCTGGGCTTCGTCACCGCGCTGTTCTTCATGTTCAAGGATGGCCTGGATGCGAACACGCCGATCTACTACAGCCTGAGCGTGGCGTTGGTGAGCTTCGTGGTGGTGAGCCTGCTGTCGCCACGGTCGGAGGTGATGGCCAAGGCGGTTTGATCAGGTAGCGGAGAGTTTCCTTCGAGGGGTATGGCGTCGGTGGCCATATCCCTTTTTTTACCAAACATCGTTCCCCTGTGGCGAGGGAGCTTGCTCCCGCTGGGCTGCGCAGCAGCCCCAAGATGCATCTATCACCACAGTGTGCCAGACAGGACGCTGAGGCCTGCTGCGCAGGCCAGCGGGAGCAAGCTCCCTCGCCACAGGGGGCTCATCACGCAAATAAAAAGATCGCAGTGGCGG
>NZ_JBHFJB010000064.1:71602-75855 GCF_057334555.1 Pseudomonas sp. AGC41 | reverse complement strand
GGCCGAGACGGCGATCTCTCCAAAAAAGTGCGTTTACCGGCGGCGCGGCTGGCGGCGGCGTTGCTCGTCGTCGGTGCGGATCGGGATCGGCTGCATGGGCGGTTCGATCAGGCCGAGCGCGACACCCAAGTCGTGAAGCCAGTTCTGGATTTTCTCTTTCATCGTGGTGCCCCCTCAGGGTGGTGCGAGCGGCAGATTTCTGTGGCCCCTTCGCACTGATAATAGTCCGAAGTCCTACGCAATGCTCGTTACAGATTGCAATGATCTGTTACTGAATTGATCCAAATCCCCCGTTGGGAGTTCAAGCCGATTGCGCCGTGATCATTGGCGCCCGCGGCCACGCTTGTTGCTGCAACTCGATCCAGGCGTTCAGGTTGGCGCCGACCATGCCTTTGCGCCACATCAACCAGGTCGTCGCGCTGGCAAACGGCACGGCCAACGCATGCACACTTACTCGTTCTCGACCCGGCAGGCTGGCGAGCATCGACTCGGACATCAGCGCCACTCCGGAGCCGGCAATCACACAGGCCAGCATCCCCTGGTACGACTCGATTTCCATCGCCCGGCCCATGGTCGCATGATCATGGGCGAACCAGGCTTCCAAGCGCATCCGGTAGGAACAGCCACGCCGGAAGGTGAATACCGCACGGCCCTGCACGTCCAGCGCGCTGCGCACCGGTGGATGGTCGGCCTCGGTAATCAGCACCAGCCGCTCGTCGCACAACGGCACGCCATCCAGCCCGGCAAGCTCCAGCGGACCGTCCACCAGCGCCGCATCGAGGCGATTGGTGAGCAGGCCTTCGAGCAATTCTCCACTCGGCCCCGATTGCACCTGCAGGTTCACCGCCGGGTAGGCCCGGTGATAAGCCGCCAGCAAGTCCGGCAAATGGGTCGCCGCCGTGCTGTACATCGTGCCCAACACAAAATCCCCGGCCGGCTGGCCGCCCTGCACCGCCGCGTGGGCTTCGTCATGCAGGGCGAACAGCTTGGTCGCATAGTCCAACAGGACTTTTCCCGCGGGCGACAACTGCAAACGCTGACGCTCGCGCAGGAAAAGATCCACGCCCAGCTGCTCTTCGAGCTGCTTGAGCCGGGTCGAGAGGTTCGATGGCACCCGGTGCAAGCGCTCGGCCGCCCGGGTGATGGAACCTTCCTCGGCCACGGCCTGGAAAATCCGTAACTGGCTGAACTCCACGACCTTCTCCAAAAAAGAACAAGTTACTCACTATTATTCATTTTTAATGAAAGTCAATCGGTTCTAGCCTGACGGTCAATCACCTCGACGCCGGAGATCGACCATGTCGCCCTTGATTCGCCTGCTCGCCAGCTTCATTGCCTTGATGATGGCCATGGGCATCGGCCGCTTCGCCCTTACACCGCAGTTACCTCACTTGATCGGCGAAGGTCAGGTGGACTTGACCGCCGCCGGTCTGATTGCCGCCGCCAACTACCTGGGTTACTTCCTCGGCGCGCTGGACGCCATGTTCGCCCGGCGCGCCGAACAGGTGCAGCGACGGCTGTTGGGCGGCCTGTGGTTATGCGTGCTGCTGACGCTGGCGTCGTTCTGGGCCTGGGGCTTCTGGCCGCACCTGGCGCTGCGCTTCGGCACCGGCGTGGCGAGCGCCTGGGTGATGGTGATGATCACCGCGTTGAGCCAACCCCTGGCGGCGGCAGCGGGACGCCCCCGGTTGGGCGCATTGGTATTTGCCGGGCCGGGCATGGGGATATTTCTTACAGGCTTGCTGGCCCTTGGCTCGAACCTGTTGGGCCAGACATCCGCCACCTTGTGGCTGGTGTACGCCGGCGCGGCGCTGCTGATGTTGCTGGTCATCCTGCCGGCCCTGCCGAAACCCGCGCCGGCGGCCACCCTCGCAGCGCCAGTCGTCACTTCCGGCAGTAGCGGCATCGCCCGTCTCTGCGTGGTCTACGCCTTGTATGGCGTGGGCTACATCATTCCAGCCACGTTTCTGTCGCAGATGGCTTCGGCGCAATTTCACGGGCAATGGCAGGCGGACCTGTTCTGGCCCTGCTTCGGTTTGGCCGCCGCCACCGGTGTGCTGCTGGTGAGCCTGCGCCGGCCGAACCCGAACACCACCAGTCGCTGGCTGATGGCGACGTTGTGGCTGCAAGCCACTGGTGTGTTTGCCTGTCTGCTGGGCAGTGGCACGGGCCTGGCCCTGGGCGTGTTTCTGTGTGGCGCGCCGTTTCTCGCCTGCATGCAACTGATGGTGATGCGTGCCCGGGAATTGGCCCCCCACGCGACCCAGCGCAACATCGGCCTGCTGACCGCGTGTTTTGCCATCGGCCAGCTCAGCGGCCCCCTGCTGGCGGCGCTGAGCAGCCATTTCAGTGGTGGCCTGCAACCGGCACTGATCGTCGCCGGCAGCGGGCTGCTGTTGGCCGGCGGACTGTTGCTGCGGCCCGCCAGACGTGGCGCGACGAGCCCCTGCGCGCAGACCGTCTTGCGCTGATCAGGCCTGGCCGGCCGGGCTGAGCGACGTATCAAGCTGTGCCGCTGGCTCACGTCTCGCGAGGGCGAAATACAGCACCCCGCCGAGGAAACAACCGGTGAACCAGGCAAAGTTGGCCATCGGTTGCAGCAGCGGTGTGAAGGTAATCGCCACGCCCATCAGCGTCGCCGGAATCAACGCCTTGACCGCCGTCCAGTTGATGCCGCCGCTGTAGTAATACCGCCCGCTCGGCCCATCATTGAACAGCGCATCGACGTCGATCTGTTGCTTTTTGATCAGGTAGTAATCCACCAGCAGGATGCCGAACAGCGGGCCGATAAACGCCGCCAGAACGTCCAGGGTGTAGTGGATCACTTCAGGGTTGTTGAACAGGTTCCACGGCGTGATGAAGATCGAGGCCACCGCCGCGATCATGCCGCCGGCGCGCCAGCTGATCTTGCTCGGTGCCACGTTGGCGAAGTCGAAGGCCGGGGACACGAAGTTGGCGACAATATTGATGCCGATAGTCGCGGTCACAAAGGCAAAAGCCCCCAGCAACACCGCTACGTCGTTGTCGATGCGCGCCACGGTGGCGATCGGGTCGTGGAGCATTTCGCCGAACACTGGCAACGTCCCGGACACAATCACCACGGTGACCAGCGAGAAGGCCAGGAAATTTACCGGCAGCCCCCAGAAATTGCCCCGTCGCACGTCAGACATGCTCCGGCAGTACCGGCTGAAATCACCGAAATTGAGGGTCGGGCCGGAAAAATACGAGACCACCAGAGCCGTAGCCACGATCACCTGGCCGAACGCCTGCCAGCCAGACAGGGATTTCTCCGCCAGGGTAAAGCTGATGTTGCTCCAACCGGCCTTCCAGACGATCCAGCCCGCCAACAGGAACATCACCGCATACACCACCGGCCCGGCCCAGTCGATAAAACGACGAATCGACTCCATGCCCGTCCAGAACACCAGCGCCTGGACAAACCACAACCCGAGGAAACCGAACCAGCCCAGGTAGGACAAACCGGCAAAATGCGGCGTTGCGTAGGCTTCCATCGACGGAAAGAACCGCAGCACCACGATGATCAGCGCGCTGGATGCCAGATAGGTCTGTATTCCATACCAGGCCACCGCGATCAGCCCACGGATGACCGCCGGGATATTCGCCCCGAACACGCCAAATGCAAGCCTGCAAATGACCGGATAAGGCACCGCCGCCTGTTGGCTCGGCTTGGCGACCAGATTGGCAATCAACTGCACAATACAAATCCCGCCGAGCAGCGCGATCAGCACCTGCCAACTCGCCAGACCCAGAGCGAACAGGCTGGCGGCAAACACATAGCCGCCGACGCTGTGCACATCACTCATCCAGAACGCGAAGATGTTGTACCAATTCCATTTCTGCGGCAGCGGTCCCAGATCTTCGTTATAGAGACGGGGGCTGTAGCCGTTGGGCAATTGCTCGGACATTGCGGGGCTCCTTTGAGTACCGCCGTGCCCCCGAATTGATTGTCCACCACACTGCGCACGGGAGCCGGCGTGGTTTGTATACGGGTTGCTACGCAGAATGCGTGCCATGGATGGCGAATACGAGACAAACCGCGCTTGTCAGCGCAGGTAATAGATGAATGAGCACAGTCGAACGCCCACGAACGGGGCGCGGGTGCATGCTTAGGGTGCAAAATGTTGTATACAGCGAAGCTCACCGTGGGGGGGGGGGGGGCGCCCGCTGGGGTGCGAAGCAGCCCCAAAAAATGTCTTTATCGCCACGGTGGCTCAGGAAGGACGCCGGGGGCC
>NZ_JBHFJB010000064.1:41459-71558 GCF_057334555.1 Pseudomonas sp. AGC41 | reverse complement strand
CCGCGGGCCAGCGGGAGCAAGCTCCCTCGCCACGAGATCACAAGCCCGCAAGCCCACTAGCCCGGTAGTTCGATCAGGTCAACTCAATACGATCTGCATGAATGACAATCTGCCCATTCTTGTACAGCGCGCCAATGGCCTTCTTGAAGTTGCCCTTGCTCACGCCAAACAGGCTGCTGATCAGCGCCGGGTCGCTCTTGTCGCTGACCGGCAGTGTGCCGTTGTTGTCGCGCAACTTGGCGAGGATCTTCGCGTTGAGGCTGGTCGCCGCTTCCTGGCCCACCGGCTGCAGGCTCAAACTGATCTTGCCGTCCGCACGGATCTCCTTGATGAACCCCTTCTCCTGCATGCCGGCGCGCATGAACTTGAAGATTTCGTTCTTGTGGATCAAGCCCCAATGCTTGTTGTTGATGATTGCCTTGAAGCCCATGTCAGTGGCTTCGGCAACCAGCAGATCGACTTCCTGCCCAGGCGTGTAGTTGGCCGGGGTCTTGTCCAGATAACGGTCCAGGCGCGCCGTGGCGGTGATGCGGCGGGTGTGTTTGTCGAGGTAGACGTGCACCACGCAGTATTCGCCGGCGGTCATCTGGCGTTTTTCTTCGGAGTACGGCAGCAGCAGATCCTTGGGCAGCCCCCAGTCCAGGAACACGCCGATGCTGTTGACCTCGACCACTTTCAGGCTGGCGAACTCGCCTACCTGGACTTTCGGTTTTTCCGTGGTAGCGATCAGCTTGTCGTCGCTGTCCAGATAAATGAAAACATTGAGCCAGTCTTCATCTTCACTCGGAATATCCTTGGGGATATATCGGTTGGGCAGCAGGATTTCGCCGTCCGCACCGCCGTCCAGGTATAAACCGAAGTTGGTGTGTTTAACCACTTGCAAACTGTTGTAGCGCCCGACTAAAGCCATTTTCCAAATACCCTCGTTGCGTGGGCGGCATTCTACCCGGTTTTGCCGCGTGATTCGTGGTCGCCGGTGCAGCCATTGATTTTCCTGGGTTTTCAGCGAGGGAGCGGCCATTCGTCAGACCGCGGCGGGGGCGAATCGCTACATTTCGAGCCCGAACCACATCAAAGGTTGTTATTTAAAACAGTGGCTTAGGGCGGTAAACGGGCATAAATCGGTAATATTTCCGGCCTCGCTGTGTTATATGCCGGAGGGATATTTACCAAGCAATTGTCAAGTATTTCCTGTACGATGCCTGGCCCAATTAATTATCCATAGGTTAATGGCCGTCATGCGCGTAAAAGCATCCAACAGCAAAGCAAAGCCAGCTCCAGCCGTTGAAACCAGCGAGTCGATCAACGACCAGATCGCTGCGTTCCTCAAGTCCGGCGGTGAAATCCAGCAGATTGCCAAAGGTGTCAGCGGCCAGACCTTCGGTCCGTCCAAGCAGATCAGCCTGGGCAAGAAGTAATCCCCCGTTTCACCTGGTCCCAAAGCGCTTTGAATCTCGAAGCGCTTGGACTGGAACCTCCCTCGCTTGATCCCCTTCACGCATAAATCGACGAACGGCCATCGCTGCCGAGTATTCGCCGGTATGCTTGCACCTCTCTAGCTCAAGCGTTTCAGCTTGGTTACGATTCCCTGCTCCTCGCTATTCATGGAGTGAAGCATGCGCATTCCTGTTGTCTTGCTGACGTTCAGCCTGCTCGCTTGCCCCGCATCTTATGGGCAGGTGTTCCAGCGCGAGCTCGGCGACTTCGATCTCAAACTCGGCACCACACCCAGCCGCAGCATGGCCCAAGGCCTGGTCACACCGTCGAGCACCGGCTCGTTCCACGGCGGCCTGGACCTGAGTCATGACAGCGGTTGGTATTTCGGCCAGTGGTCACCCAGCGCCGGCGTATCCGCCGACCTCGAGATCGACTCCTACATGGGTTTCAAACAGCCTTTCGACCAGACCCTGGGCTACGAAGTCGGCTTGATCCACTACAGCTATCCCACCGTCGATACCCTCGACAGCCAGGAATTCTACGGCGGCCTGACCCTGCTCGGCAGCCGCTTCGGCGCCGCCTTGAGCAACGACCCGGACAAACAGAACAGCACCCTGTTCGCCGACCTGGGCGGCAACGTGCCGTTCGGCATTGGCATCAGCGCCAAATACACCACCCACCAGCTCAACTCGCCGGTGTCCGTCGATAACGGCTACATCAGCAGCTTCAGCGACTGGTCGCTGAAAATCTCCCGCCCATGGAAAGGCATCGACCTGGACCTGATCTACAGCGACTCCAGCCTCAGCGGCAGCAGCTGCTCGGCCTACTCCGGCCACAACAGCGAATGCGACAGCTTGCTGACCCTGAAGATGGCCCATCCTTTTTACTAAGCGTTACTTATTCGATCGGCTGAACTGCCGCGCGCCTGCCATGCTCAAACAAAGCACCTCCGCTTTCGCAAGGACTCGCCATGTCGCGCTGGTTAACACGCACCGCCATGTTCATCGCCCTGCTGCTGACACTTACCGCTTGCAGCCGTGTCGGCCTGGCCTACCGCAACCTCGACCTGATCATCCCCTGGACCCTCAACGATTACCTGGAGATCAACGGCGAGCAGAAAGACTGGTTCAATGACCGTCTTAAGGAACACCTGAGTTGGCATTGCACCACCCAACTGCCGGGCTACCTGGATTGGCTCGATCGCCTCAAAACCATGGTGCAGACCGACCAGGTGACCGACGAAGCCCTGCAGCAACGCACCCTCGAAGCCAAGGCCGCTATCGCCGAAACCGCTCGTGAAATCACCCCATCGGCCACTGAATTGTTACAAGGCCTGAGCGATGACCAAGTGGCCGACATGGACGCGGCATTCATCAAGGATCAACGCAAACGCCAGCGGGACTACCTCAAGCCGACCGTGCAACAACAAATCAAGGAACGTGCCGAGCGCATGGAAAAACGCCTGAATGACTGGATCGGCCCGCTCAACGACGCCCAGCGTCAACGAGTAATGGCTTGGTCTACCGCCCTTAGTGACCAGAACCAGCAATGGATCGCCAACCGCGCCCACTGGCAAAACCAATTCAGCGAAGCCGTCGCCCAGCGCCACAGCCCCGACTTCCCGAAACGCATTGAGCAACTGCTGGTCAACCGCGAAAGCTTGTGGACGCCCGCTTATCGCGAGGCCTACAACAAAACCGAAGCCCAGGCCCGCAGCCTGCTGGTGGACCTGATGGCACAGAGCACCCCGACGCAGCGTGAACAGCTGTTGAAGAAGATTGACGGAGTGAAGAAGGATTTCAGCGATTTGAATTGCCTGAAAGCAGCACGCCCATAAGCCCCACCACAAATCCCCCTGTGGGAGCGAGCCTGCTCGCGAAAGCAATCTGACAGGCAACCTGTCTTTGACTGTCAGGCCGCTTTCGCAAGCAGGCTCGCTCCCACAGGAGAATGAGTAAATCCATCAGGCAATCTGCGCCTTCGAAGCCAGGTCATCAAAAGTAAACTCATCCAGCGCATCTTCCTGCTCATCCAGCACCTGGCGCGGATGATCATTGCCCGGAATGCTGCTGTCGATCAGGCTCAACAACCGCGAGCCACGTGGCGTCAGCACAAAATTCTCGCCATTGCCGCCCTCTTCCTCCGGCCGCGGCTCGATATAACCACGCTCCAGCAGGAGTTTTTCATATTCTCCGGCAACTGCTTTCAGATGATCGAGGTTCTCGATTTCCTCGCCCTGAGCTGCCTTTTGCGCTGCATGCTGCTCCGCATAGGGCCGAGGGGTAAAACTGTGGCCGGCGCCGTTTTGCACTTCGTGCAACAACCGTTCGATCAAGTCCCAGTTATAAGTCGTCATCCTGGTCCATCCTCTAGAGAGTGAGATGCCTACTCAGTTTGTGACCGAGGCGGTGCGGCGCCGTTCAGCCGGGTTTACCGACGGCGTCTTTCCCACGCCGACCAACGGTTTGTCGAATCCACCGGCCGCCAAACGACTAGCCGTTGCAATCGCCGATCAATGAGTCTCTGAGGAGAAGCCCCATGAACATCGAGCACCATCCGGTCGTCTCGCGGGAAGCCTGGCTCGCCGCCCGCCGCGAACACCTCGCCCACGAGAAAGCGTTCACCCGCGAACGGGATAAACTCAGCGCCGAACGCCGCGCGCTGCCCTGGGTAAAAGTCGACAAACCCTACCGCTTCCAAGGCCCCCACGGCGAACTGAGCCTGGCTGACCTGTTCGGCGGCCGCAGCCAACTGATCATCTACCACTTCATGTTCGGCCCAGGCTGGACCGAGGGCTGCCAGGGCTGCTCGTTCCTGTCCGACCACATCGACGGCGCCAACCAACACCTGGCCCACCACGACGTCGCCGTCGTCGCCGTCTCCCGCGCGCCCTACGCCGAGTTCCAACCGTTCAAACGGCGCATGGGCTGGGCCTTCGACTGGGTCTCCTCGGCAGGCTGCGACTTCAACTACGACTTCGGCGCCAGCTTCAAAACCGAAGACGTCGCTGCCGGAACAGCCACCTACAACTACGAAAAAACCGACAGCGCCGAAAGCGAACTCCCCGGCCTGAGCGTCTTCTATCGCAACGAAGCCGGCGACATCTTCCACACCTACTCCACCTACGCCCGCGGCCTCGACATCCTGGTCGGCACCTACAACTACCTCGACCTCACGCCCAAGGGCCGCAACGAAGACGAAATCATGGACTGGGTGCGCCATCACGATAAATACCAGGAAGCCAAGCCCCACAACTGCTGCCATGGCTGAAGCGCCAACCACCCGAAGTCGAGCACCGCCCCCGTGGCGAGGGAGCTTGCTCCCGCTCGACTGCGCAGCAGTCGCCTGCTTTAAGCCGAAAGATGCCAAGCGAAACGCCCTACATGAAGCTCGGAAAACGGTGTCTTGTGGCGACGGAGAAGGTCGGCCTATATTCCCTCGTCGCCCAATAGCGGCCGGGTTTGGCGACCCGCATCAACAGAGAGGCTCATCAACTTACGAGGCTCTTGCTATGACCAGATTCATGCCCATCACTGGCGTCGACTGCACGCCCGCCACCCTGCTCATCGACACCGAAGCCCCACTCGACGTCCTCTTCGAAACCGCCGACTACCGCATCCGCACCGTGACCCAGCTGCTGGAAAATATCGCGTTCCGTTCGGATATCAGTTCCGATACGGTGGTGCTTTCTGATTTTTGCAAACTGCTAACCATATCGCTGCGCGATGGGTGTGATGTGTTGGATGCGATTGGGAGACGGTTGCGGGCGCAAGCTGCTGAGTAACGAAAACGGGCGACCTTCGGGTCGCCGTTTTCACATGCGCGGAAAGCTAAAGAAAACCAGGGACACAGATAACCTAGTCTGTCCCCGGTTCTGCTCAGCTCCATCTGTGCTCTCATTTAAGGTTTGTATGGTCTGGTCCTGAAACGGCTGTAAACCTATTTCAGGACTAGACATCAAGACAAAGGCCCCATCAGATCATTAGTAAAATATCGAGTCTCCACATCTACAGCAGGCTCTAACCCAGCGTAAAAATTTGTCACCCCAAACACCTCAGACAAACAACTTGCGTAACCTTGCACAGCCAACATCACACTAGAAACGTTAAAAGACGCGACGTCTGCAAAGGATAACTCGACATCGCTACAGCCTCCATATTTGACCACCCTCAACAGAACCGAGGGGAGCCAATCAATCTACGAACCATTTAAATACTCCATCCATATTCAGGCGTATCCCTCGGCCATCCGTCAAGCGCTTCCCCAAGAAAGGAATCCCTTTTACTCGTTAAGTAAGCGCCATTCAATCCGCCCCCTTTTTTTTCGTATACACAGCCCCCTTTTCACTCTTTTCACTTTGGAATCAAACGCCACATACTGAATCTGCGTCCACTGTAGCTAAAGCAAAGCCGTTACATTCCGGAATAAAAAATTCAAGCTCGTAGGCGGAAGGCTTGTCAGTACTACCGTAAACAACAACTATCGTACCTTCGGCCCCCTCAGCAATAAAAACCTCCCCCCCGGTGATTATATTTGCCTCCACGCCTCGCAGAAGCCGCACAATATCGTTTTCGCCAAATATATTCATTTTTTAGCTGGAATCCCCGTTACAAGTCGAACCGTACCTGAGCTATCTTTCAGGAATACAAAAGGAACCTCAATGGTTCTCCCATTAGTCCCTACAATAGGGATTTGCTGCTCGAACGTCTGACCGTATTGAGTCGTTTTGGTCACCACGGCCTTCGCTTCATTAAATTTTATCTGCGACGCCAGCTGCTGCCAATTATCTTTGTTAAAGCCAAGAGCCTGCTGAAACCAGGTCGCTTTGGTTTGGTTCTGAGGATGCGCAGCATCAAGCAGATACCCCTGCAATTTACTCTGAAGGTTAGCAGTATCAAAACCGGCGTCTAGCTCATAAGCATTCTTCAACCTGGTTTCGACCATTTTTACATTGTTCCTGACAGTGCTACCAGCGCCCACCGCCGCACCACCCATCAGCGCTAATCTATCCAGTGTCGGAGCCCAATCCCCTATCACTGTCGTAAGGTATTCAACGACTTTTAAGGAGCGGTCAACGAGGATGGCCTTATAGACTTCGCACGTATCGTTCTGACAGGGCATTGCTAGAATCGAATCCACGGAATCCATCACCCGATCACGTGTTTCTTGCGCACGCATCGATCCTGCGATTTCCTCTGCGTATGCAACGTTAGCCAAGCTGTCTTCGTTATACTTCCCCTCCTCCCAGCGTTTTTTGGTGCAAGCATCATCGGTGCCGCACCCGGTCATATCTTTCACGAACAGTTTTCTTTCACCATGCTCCAGATAGTTGAATTTAGTAGCTTGTTGTGCAACCCAAGCCGCTACAGCCTGGTCCTTATCAGACCCGCCCGCAGCCGCAGCGACCGTTAAACCAATTAACTGGGACGTCATTGCCAGCAACTGGTCGTGAGAGTTCCCAACGAAAATCTTGTCGCCTACCAAGGACACAAAAGCTTCGTTAGCGCCTGCGGCCAAAGCCCCGGTTCTAAAATCACCACCAGCAAGCTCCGCAATTAATCCCCCCACCAAGGCATGCGCGCCCACTTTAGCAGGAAGCCCTGAATACTCCAGCTGGGCACCAAGCTTGTTATAAATTCCTGCACTCATAACATCCGCAGCGGAACTGATAGCCATTTGGGCAAGGTTATCCTTGAGGCTGCCACCGTTTATTGCCGTGCCGGCAATAGCATTAAAACTATTTTGAGCCAGCGTGTAGCTGGCGAACTTTGTAAAACCATCCAATTGACCGAGGTCAAAACCGTGAGTGGCTTTGGATGCATCCGCTGATGAAACGCCAAAGGTCTTATCAAGCACCCCCGAAGCAAAACCTGCAGCGAGGCCACTGACTAAGTAGCCTTTCATACTTTCAGGAGACGTAACGTCTTTGAGGACAGCCCCCAGATCACCTTTATTATTAATAACACTGATAGCCGCCTGGGATATGGCACCTGACACGGCGGCGGAAGTCGCCGCGCTTGCGGCAGCAGCGATGGTAGCCGCAGTTGCCTCACTAAGCCCCGCCGCTAGCGCAGCACTTTGAGCGGACGCGCCTGCCGTGGCTCCTAACGCACCGACGCCGGCGGTTCCCGCACCAGCCGTCAGTACAGTAACCACGATCATGATCGCCAGCATCGCGCCTTGACCAAGACTGGAACTGCTGTACTTAAAAGACTCGTGGGTTTCTTTAATCAGCCGCCAGTCCACATCGCCGCGTTGTTCAGCCTCCTTGAGCCAAGCCAATTGCGGTTCCGCCTTGACCATTGCATCGATTGTCTGGCTGATGGTTTTCTGGTCGATTTGCTTGATGTCGATATTAACGCCATCAACCGCCCGGATGACCAATTTGCCTTGAGCCGTCAGTTGAGTTTGGCGCAACGTCTCGTCCGTGTGGCCCTCACCCTTCATCGTATTCCAAGTCAGACTTGTGTTGCTCTTTGTATGACTTTCCTGGCTCAGGTCCTTCACGCCTTCGAAGGTAATCGAACCACCACTTTGTATCGTCAGGTCGCTACCGCTGTTAAGTTTAGCGACCTGATAACGCTGATCCTTCCCGCTAAGCAATGTCAAATCTCCGCCCGTAGATATCTCCGTACCTACGTGCTTAATGCTGGTAATTTCATCACGCTTGAGTTGCTTGCTTCCCCAACTTCCTTTTTTCTTCCTGTCATATAATGAATAGTCAGTATCCTGCGCGGCCAGCAACTCAAGGTTTCCCCCAGCCGTTAGATAGGCCTCGTCACCGGCTGTGATTTGGGTCGAAACCACCGCCATGTTTTTTCCGGCACTGAGATAAACATCGCCCCCTGCCTTTATAGTGCTTCCGACCTGTTTGACGTGGTCCTCTTGGGTCGTGACTTTCTTGGATTTGGAATAAGAGTGGCTTTCGTTGGCAGCGGAGCTCAGGAATACGTCCTCCACAGCCGTCATGCCGATGTCGCGCTTGGCTTCAATCTGGCTGCCGACTTCGGCAAGATTTCGCCCGGCACGGACGATCAAATCCCGGCCGACGTCGAGTGTGGAACCGTACTGAGTGATGCTTGAAGTCTGTCTGCCGAGCGTCCCGCTATTACGCTGCTCAGCGGTGACAATATTGGCGTCACCGGCAGCATTGATAGTGGTATCTCGTCCACTCTGTAGGATTCCGCCATTGCTGGTGAAGTTGCCCCCAGCCTTGATGGTCAAATTATTCGCAGCTTCAATACGGGCAGCACTGTCGACGTATTCCAGATACAGGCGTTTATTGTCACCACTGGCCGTAATGGAACGCTCAATGAGCACATCACCGGTGGTAGTGGTCAGGTTCACATCACGTCCTGCAAGGATACCGCCGGCCCTGTTGACGATATTCTTGTCAGCCAACAGATCCAGCCGTCCACCCGCTTCGACCAGCCCACTGTTGACAATGTCGTTAGTTGCCTTGGCACTTAGGTTATTGGTCGCTCGCAAGGTCCCGGCATTCTTCAGGTCCTGTCCAGCAATCAACTCGACATCAGCACCTTGAATCAACGCCCCGTTCGGTGCCAGGCGGTTGTTGGCCTGGGCCATGTACAACACCGGCACCAGGACTTTTTCACCGTTCACCACGTGCTCTTCAAGCCAGACGATGTCGTGGGTCAGTGCCGCGACTTGTTCCGAGGTCAGGCTCACTCCGACGGCCAGGTCCAGCTCTTTCTTGCTGGCAATGGCGTTGTTCATCAGGTATTTGAACATGTCCTCGTTGGAGGTTTGGCCGTCGATGAAGCGTTGGCCGGTTCGGGCGATGACGGCCTCTTGAATCAACCGTTGTTCGTAGAAACCATCGCCTAGGCGCTTGGCGCTCAGGTCCGGATCGTAACCGAGGTTCTCCAACAAGTAGTCCGAACTCATGAACTGCTTGAGGTCGGTGAGCACCGGGTTGGTTTCGATCAGGTACTTTTGCGGATTGGATTTGAATGAGGCATCTGGCAACCCCTGTACTCGTGCAACCGTTTGGCCGGCCACTGGCGCGCTGCCCGACGAGCCGCCTGCAGCCTGCACGGCCTCCACTTGGGTGGCGGCAACAGAACCGTTTTGGATGGGCAATGGGAATGGGCTTGCTCCGTTGCCGATCAGATCACCCAGACCTTGTTGACGCTGGCCGGTACTGATCGAGGCGCCGCCCAGTGTCCAACTCTGCGGCCCGGCGTTGGCGTGGGCCGCTTGTTGGGTGGCTCCACTTTGTCCGCTCAAGCGAAACAGACCGTTTTGCCCCGTAGGCAGGCTGAAGCCCGGCAGGGTCAATGGGTTGAGCTGCTGCTGTGCAAGGTTGGGCGGTAATTGCCCGTGGATCTCCACGATTGTCGGCGTCATTTGGCCGCCGAGTTGTGTGGAGCTAATTTTAGAAGGGCCGCTGCTTAGCGTGACGCCCTCGCGAACAACACTGTTGGTCAGGTTCTGGGTAGCGTTGATGCGGACCGCGCCGCCGGCTTGCACCACTGCGTTGGCGTAATCCGACGGGCCGTCATAGGTGATGGTGTTTTCGAAAAATGCGGCGTTTCTGACAAAGCTTGGGGCTTGGCTCCGCACACCGTCGTCGTAGTGCGCTGGAGTGAAATCGTAAAACCCACCGTCATATTCTATCCATATCGACCCAAACCTGATGTAACGCATCGCCTCGCCGCCTGCGCGGCGCCCACCTATTCGGGAGAGAGACTCAACACCTTGACTGTTCCATACACGCAAGTTCGGGCTGATGAAATGTCCATTCACGTATCCGGCCGCCCCCGAATCATAAGAAGGATCGTTGGCAGCGTTGTAATCCATGATTGCCCGCCAGGCACTCAGGTTTTCGCCGGGACTATTTAGAGAACGCTTTACGCTGTAATTGCCAACAGCCGCACCCTGGTTGGTGAAGTTCTGCAAGTTCAGCGTCAGATCATTGCCTGCGCTTATGGTAGAGGCGTTATTCAGTAGCTCTCGACCGTTGCCTATAAGATTTCGACCTGCTGTCAAACTAGCGGATGCCGAGTCTTGGATGATCTGCGATTGATAGTTTTCAATCCAAACCAGATAGCCAGGAAAGTGAGGTTGGAATACGTCAAACGTCGAACACGTATAGCACTGCAGCCCAATCGCCCCCGATACCAACCCGCCCGTAGCTTCAAACACATCCTTACGGTTCTCGATATGGTCGGCAGCCAGGGTCAAGTCCCCGCCACTTTCAATCGAGGCCGAAATATTGGCAATCGAAGCGCTCCAGCCATTGCTGTCATCACGACCAATGCTGACATCGCCCACCCCATAAACATCGGCAAAACGGTTGGTAAAGTCATTGACGCGCAGGGCCATGTCGCCGCCGCTGAAGATCAAGCCGTTCTGATTCAGCACGCTGGACGCGGCCAGGCGAAGGTTGCCGCTACTGCCTAACGTCCCGAAGTTGTTGATTGAGCCAGCGTTGACCGTCATTCCAGATGCAGACGTCATCCGGCCAGAGTTGTAGAGTTGACCGCTGATGTTAATGGTCGAGGTTCCGCCACCCGCAACGCTGCCAGCACCGCCCAGGCTCATCGAAGCAGCGGTCAATCCCAGGTTGCCCAGGCTGCTGTAGCGCCCGTTACCACTGTAAGTACCGCCCAGTAGAAGATTGGCCGTGCCGTCGCTGGCGATCAGCCCGTCGTTGCTCCAGTTGCCGCCGTTGCCCACCAGGCTGGTGGACGCCAGCAACTGTCCGCTACCGGTCTGGGTCAGGTTGTTGACGTTGACGGTCAGCCGCCCCGCCTGGATCACGCTGCTGTTGGTCCAACTATCAGCCGCGAGTGTCAGGCTTCCGCGCGTGACGAGACTGCCACCGGCATTGGTAATGTTGGCAGTGGAGATATCAAAAATGCCGCTGCCGGTGTGCAATACGCTACCACCCAGATTTTGGAAGCCAGCGGCATTGAGGGTCAGTTCGCTGTTCGCAGTTTCGATGTTGCCGTTGCGGTTATCAAAGAGGCCACCAATCTGGAAATCAGTTTTCCCACTGGCACCAAGGGCACGCAGCCTGCCGCCCTGGTTATCTATGCTTGCGGCTCGCACCACCAAGGTGCTGTCACTTTCCAAGATGCCGCCGCTGTTAGTCAGGCCCCCGCTCAGCCCCAGTTCAATGCGGTTGCCGGCGATCTGACCGGCGCTGTTGTCCAGGCTGGCAGCGCTGATGTTGATCAACCCAGTGGCATAGAGCCCACCGTTGCGGTTGCTCAGGTCAGCCGTGTTGATGATGACATCGCCCGCTTGGGCCGCGATCCGCCCGCCGTTGTTGTTCAGCCAGGCCAAGGCGCGGAGGTTGAGGCGCTGGGCCTGGATCACGCCGCCCTTGTTGTTCACATCGAAGCCGTTACGCAACACGCCCACGGTGCGCGCTTCAAGGGCGCCCTTGATTGCGGCGAGGGTGCCGCCGCGGTTGTCGATATTGGCCGCCGTGACGCTGACGTCGCCGGTCTGGGCGATGAGTTTGCCGCCCTGGTTATCGAGATCTGCGCTTAACTGAAGATCGAGACCGGTCTGCCCCTGCATCTCGCCCTTGCCATTGGCCAGGCTCGCGGCATCGAGCTCGATACCCGCCGTCTGGCTGTAGATCAGGCCGTTGCTATGGTTCTGCACGGCGCCGGTGGCGGTGATCGCCAAGGCATTTTTTGCCGCGATGGTTCCGGTGTTGCTGTTGTCCAGCGAGCCGGTGAGCAGGGTCATTTGATCCTGGCTGGCGATCTGGCCGCCCTGGTTGTTGATCGCCGTCGCGCCTTTGATGGTCAGCGGGCCGGCGCCGGCAAGCTTGGCGGCGCTGTTGTCGAGTGTGCCATTGAGGTTCAGGTTGACCTCGGCGTTACTCACCAGCGTGCCCTGGCGGTTGTTTACATCGTTGGCATCGAGGGTCAGCGCTTGCTTCGCGTTGACCGCGCCACTGACGTTCGCCACCGAGGTGGCCTTGATGGTCAGGCCCGCGCCGCTGTCGATCAGGCCGCCCTGGCCGTTATCCAACGCGCCGCTGAGGGTGAGGTTCTGCGCGCCGCCGCTGCTGAGAATGCCCTTGGTGTTGTCCACCGAAACGGCCGTCACGCCGAGGCTGCCCTGACTCACCAGCGCACCGCCGTTGCCGTTGAGCAGGTTGCCCGCCAGGTTGAGGTCCACGTTACCGTTGCGGCTGGACAGCGTGCCGTTGTTGCGGTTGTCCAGGCTTGTGCCTTTGACCAAAAGCCCCTGCCAACCGGAGATCAAGCCGTTCTGGTTGACCAACGCTTGGCCGTCGAGGCCCAGGTTCTGGCTGCTGATCAGCTTGCCGCCGCTGTTGCCCAGCGTCCGGCCTTTGACGTCGAAGCTCTGGTTGCTGGAGATTTCGCCGCCCTGGTTGTTCAGGTCGCGCAAAGCGTTGAACGTCAGCGGACCTTTGGCGGTGATCAGGCCGTTGCGATTGTTCAGGTCGCCGTTGCCCAGGTTCAGGGTGACGGCTTTTTCGCCGAGCAGGCGGCCACCGTCTTGCGTCAGCGATGCCAAGGTCAGGTTGATGTCGCCCTTGGCCGAGACTTCGCCGCCATCGCTGGAGTCCAGGGAGTCGGCGTCGACGCTGAGGTCGCCTTGGGCGTTGATCAGGCCGTTGGCGCTGTTGTTCAGGGCCATGGCGTTGAGGACCAACGCGCCGCCGGCCAATACGCTGCCGCCCTGGTTGTTCAGGTTGCCGCTGTTGAGGGTGAGCAGTTGGGCGGCGCTGATCAGGCCTTGGGCCTGGTTATCGAGCTGTTGATCGATGGTCAGAACGAGGTTGCCGCGACTGGTGACGGTGCCGCCGTTGTTGTTCAAGCTTTGTGCGTGGGTATCGACGGTGGCCGCACCGATCATGCCTTTGACATTGTTCAACGCTTGGGCGATGCGCAGGGTCAGGCCTTGGCTGCTCAGCAGTTTGCCGTTGTCGTTGGTGAGGTTTTGCGCCGTCAGGGTAAAGGCTTCAGCGCTGGAGATTTCGCCGCCCTGGTTGTTCACGCCACTGAGGTTTTTCAGCAGCAGCGTATCGGGGGCGTTGATCAGACCGCTCTGGTTGTTGAGCTGGCCGTTGTTCATGTCCAGGCTCAGCGAGGCATTGCTGAACAGCTTGCCGCCCTGCTGATCCAGTCCGGTAACCGACACCGTCAGCGCGCCTTGGCTGCCGATGCTGCCGCCATCCTGGTTGGTGACCTGGCCTGCGACGAGGTTCAGCGTGCTGGCGCTGTTGAGGCGGCCATTCTGGCTGTTAGCGAAAGCACCGGTGGTGACGCCCACCGCGCCCTTGGCGCTGATGTGGCCCTGCTCGCGGTTGTCCAGCGCGGCGCTGGTCAGCAGCAACGCGCCGTCGGTAACCAGTTCGCCGCCCTGGTTGTCGAGCCCTCCCAGGCTATGCAAGGTCAGGTCCTTGGCGCTGGACAGGCTACCGCCGGTGTTGGTCAGGTTGGCGGCGGTGACATCGAGCGAACCTTCGCTGCTGAGCTGGCCTTGGCTGTTGAGCAGGTCGCGGCTCAGGTCGATACGCTGGTTCTGCTGGCTGATCAGGTAGCCGCCGCTATTGTCGAGCGAGCCACCGTTGAGCTCCAGTTCGGTCTTGGCGCTGAGCAGGCCTTTGGTGCGGTTGAGCAGTTTATCGACCGTCAGCTTCAGCGCCTGGCCGGCGAACACCTGGCCGCCATCGCTGTTATCGAGGTTCTGGCTGACCAGCGTGACGTCTGCGTTGCTCGACAGCTCGCCGCCACGGTTGTCGAGGTCGTCGACATCGAGATCCAGCGCTTTTGTCGCGCCGATCAAACCGGCCTGGCGGTTGTCGAGGCTGGCAGCCTTCAGCGTCAGGGCATCGGTGCTGATCAGGGTGCCTTGGCGGTTATCCACGGTGTTGACGGTGGCGTTGAGCCCGGTCTTGCCGACGACCTCTCCGACTCGGTTGTCCAGGCGATCAGCAGCCAATAGCAGCGCGCCGTCAGCGATCACTGAGCCGCGTTGGTTGTCGAGCAGCGTGTCGACCGTCAGATCGAGTCGGCCGCGGCTGCTGATCAAGCCATCGCTGTTGTCCAGGCTGTTGCTACGACTGTCCACCGATGCCGCCGAGATGGCGCCGCGAGCGTTGTTCAGCACTTGGGCGATGCTGAGCATCAGGCCTTGGTTGCTCAGCAGTTTGCCGCCGCTGTTATCAAAGTTTTCTGCCGCCAGCGTGAACGCCTGCTTGCTGGAAATTTCCCCGTTCTGGTTGTTGACGCCCTTGAGGTTGTTCAGCAGCAATGCACCCGAGGCGTTGATCAGGCCGCCCTGGTTGTTCAACTGGCCCTGGTTCATGTCCAGGCTGAGGCTGGTGTTGCTGAACAGTTCGCCGTCCTGTTGATCCAGGCCGGTGACACTGGCGTCCAGCGCCTTGGCACTGGCGATGCGGCCGGCGGCGTTGTTCACCTGGCCGGCCTTCAGCTGCAGCGTGTCGCTGCTGATCACGCTGCCCTGCGCGTTGAGCAGTTGCCCGGCCAGGTTCAGGTTCAGCCCTTGTTGGGTCGAAACCGAGCCCTGGCGGTTGTCCAGCGACGCGGCGCTCAATTGGGCGTTCTTGCTCGCCGTGAGGCGCCCGTCCTGGTTGTTTAGCTGGCCGCTGGCGGTGATGTCGAGCATCTGCCCCGCCACCACCAGACCCGCGACGTTATCCAGCGAGGCAACGCGCAACGTGAGGTTGCTCAGGCTGCTGAGTTCCCCGGCGCTGTTGATCAACTGCCCGACATCGGCCGTCAGGTTGCCATTGCTGCTGACAATGCCTTGGGTGTTGAGCAGCTTGTCGGCGCTGACGTTCAATGCGCTGTTGCTCAGCACGCGGCCCTTGTTCTGGTTGTCCAGCGTCCCGGCTTTTATCGTGGCGGTCTGCCCGGCGCTGAGGGTGCCGCCCTGGTTGGTCAGCGTTTGCGTAACGTTGGCCGTGAGGTTACGGCTGGCGACGATGCTCTTGCCGTGGTTATCGAGCGTATTCGCCGTAACACTCACATCCCCCGAAGCATTACGCGTGTTATCCGCATTCACCCCCGCTTCAACAATGCCGTTGTTGCTCAACTGCCCACCGGCACTGAGGCTGATGCCATCGCGCGCCGCCAACGTCTGCCGGTTGGTCAAGTCACCCTGAACCTGCGCATTCAACGTCGTCCCGGCATAAACCGGTCCCTTCACATCAACGCTCGCCGCCTTGACATTAACCGCCCCCGTGGCCGAGGTATCAACCATGCTCAAATGCCCATTGGCATCGAGCTGAATATCCCCGCCACTGGCAATCAACTTGCCGTCCAGCTTCACCCCGACCCCGGCCTCGGTGCCGACCAGTTTGATGGCGCCTGCGTACATGCCACCCAACGCCGAAGAGTCGATCGCCAGTTCCGGCTTCACACTGCCGTCATCGGCGCGAGCGCTGGCGCTCAACGTCTCTGCGTTGACATCGTTACGCCCGGCCACGATCGTCAGGTTCTTCGCCTGGATCTCGGCGTTGATCTTCGCGCTGCGGGTGATGATTTCGAAGTGGTCGACGTTGTTTGCATTGAGGCCCGCGCCTTCGATGGCGACGCTGCCCTGATCGACCTGATAACGATCCAGCCGGCCGTTTTCGACGATTGGCTTACCGGTGCTCAAGGTCACTTTCGGGCTGTTGATAAAGCCGCAGCCATTGCAGCTGATGCCGTAGGGGTTGGCGACGATGACGTGGGCCGACTGCCCGGCCACTTCGGTGTAGCCGCGCAACTGGCTGGGGCTGCCGCCGTTGACTTCGTTGAGGATGGTCGTGGCGGCTGCGCCTTGGAGGTTCGGGTTGCCGAGGATGATCCCGCCCAGTTGCGTGGACTGGGTGCGCGAGGTGGCGTTATTGAGGATCACGCCGTTGCTGTCGACGTTGTAGTCCTTGAACTGGTTGTGGGACAGACCGTTGGCATTGGGCTTGGCGATGTTGACGATGGGCACGCCGTTGCCCGCCCGGTCCAGGCCGGTGCCAGGCGCGCTGACGACGATGCCTTCGGCCTGGGCCCACATGGGTTGCCAGAACATGACGTTGGCCAGCAAAAACGCCAGGCCGCGCTTGGGCATGCCGAGGAACCGCTCGCGGTTTTTCAGGGCAGCAGAAGGTTGGCGGGCCAGGAAGGCGTATTGGCGGTCGTCCATGATCGGGGTCTCGTTGCAGCAGATTAAATGGATACGTCCACGCGGAAGTAGATCGGCGCTTCGCGCTCGGTCAGGGCATCCGGACGTTCCAGGGAATGGGCGAAGGTGACGCTGGCGCTCAGGTGCTGACCACGGGCGAACAGCTCCAGCGAGTTGCTCGACATGCGCCCGTGCTGATCGCCGTTGTAGCGATCGCCACGGATCACGCCTTGGTCATAACCGAGGCTGGTGCCGTATTCGGCGAACACCGGGCGCAGCCACTCCAGCGTCACCGGGCGGCTCCAGCGCAGGTCGTTGCGCCAGTAGCCGCCGCTGTCGCCGGACAACGATTGGTCCTTGTAGCCACGAATCGACGACTGCCCGCCCAGGCTCATGCGCTGCGGGCTGAACAGCACGTCTTCGCTGCGCTGGCCGGTCATCAGGCTGCTGAAGCTGAACGACTCGCCCCACACCTTGAAGGGTTGCAGGTAGCTGGCGGTGGCCGTGTACTTGCGGTAACGCGCGTCGGCCTGGCCGGGGCCCGGGTCGTTATCCCCCTGGGCATCGAAGGCGCCGATGCCTTGCTGCACGCCCAGGTCCAGGTTGACGAAGGCGTTGCCGATCCGGCGGCCATGGTTGATGCCGAACTGGCCTTCGCTGATGCGATTGCTGCTGACATCGAGCTTGCTGTCTTCGATGAAGTTATTGGTGCGCAGGTACGCCAGGCCCGTGTTGAGGGAGGTCTTGCTGACGGCGTCACGGTGAATCACCCGTTCGACGCGCAACTGATGGTTCTGGCTGTCGCCCGTCTGCTTGAAGTTGAAGCCATTGGCCGGGATCTGCGAGCGATATTCGCTCTGGCTGTAGGTGTAGCTGAAATTCCACCAGCCCCAAGGCAGGTTGTAATAAAGCATGGCGTTGTTGGAGGTGTGCTGGTGGTCGGTCATCGCGTCGTGACCGCCGCGCAACATCAACTGATCGGCCAAGCCCAGCGGGCTGTCCCATTCAAAGCTGGTACCCCACTGTTGCTCGCCGGTGCTGCGCTGGCCGTCGTTGCTGCGGGACAGGCCGGCACGCCAGGGCTTTTGCGGATCGTTGGTCACCAGTACTTCACTGCCTCCGACGTTCTGGCCGGGGGTCAGCTCCATTTTTGCCTGGTTCGAGGGCAGGCGATTGAGCTGGTCCACCAGTTGTTCGATTTCCCGCAGGTTGACCAACTCGCCGGCCTTGCCGGGAAACGCCATCGCCAGCTCCCGCGCGGACAACCGGCTGTTCTCGGCGCCCTTCAGGCCTTCCAGGCGCCCTTCCACCACCAATACGCTCAAATGCCCGGCGGACAGATCCTGTTGCGGCAGGTAGGCGCGACTGGTGACCAGGCCTTTTTCGATGTAATGGTCGGTGATGACTTTGAGCAGTTCGTTAAGCTGCGGCACGCCCAGGCATTGGCCGATGTAGGGCTTGAGCAACTGCTCGCGCTCGCCGGCGGACAGGCTGTCGGCGCCTTTGAGTTCGATGGTCTTGATCGTGAAACAGCGGGTCTCGGCTGGCGTCGTCGGTTGGGCCGGTTGCGCCTCCTTGCCGGGCAAGTCCTTGAGTTCCTCGAGACGCCGGCGTTGCTCTTCGAGCAAGCGGTTCTGGCGCTCGCGGATCAGGTCGGTGTCACCGGGCGTCGGCGCGGCGAGAGCAAGGGTAAGCGGAGAGAGGCACAGCAAAGCCAGGCACAACCTCGCCCAAGGGGCGGGTGAGAACATGTTCGATCCCTCGAAATCAGTGACATCAAAATAGTGGCGCGATATTAATGAGCCATCATTTTGACGTCAACCAACCGTTCCAGCTTTCGGGTGAGGGCTGTAACCATTCATCCGAAATCAGACGATTCTGAAAATCGGGAAATCAGGTTGCCGGGAACCGCGTGAATGAACTTTCCCTGGCCGCCCGGCCTCAACCGTCTACCTGCCCAACAAAGGAATACGAGGCCCGAGCCATGAAGAACCTCATCCAATTCACCCTCGCCGCCACCCTCACCTGCGCCCTGCCGGCCTGGGCCACTTGCACGCCCGAAGAAGCGACCATCAAGCGCGAACAACTGGCGGATAAGGTGACCAAGCTCACCGAACAAGATCCGGCCAAGGCCAAGGAAATGAATGAAGAATTGCAGGCGATGAACCTGGAAACGTCCAGCAAGGACGTACCGGACAAATGCCAGCTGATCGATAAGCGCCTGAAGGAGCTCGAAGAGGCGCAGAACAAGGCCGAGTGATCAGCCTCGCGCGGATAGGAAAGGAAGGAAAGGACTGCCCAGGCCGGTCTGGGGTCGCCCGGTCAATTCGCTGCGAGGCCGAGCGCAACCTCGGGCTGGGCCAACCTCAGGAACCGGATCAAGGCCTCGCGTTGCGCCAGGGCATCCTGGCGCCCCAGCTCGATCAATTCGCTGCAATAGCCTTTCTCGAATAACAGATAACTCAAAACACTTGCACCGCTGGTCTTGGTCGCGCCCGGCCCGCGCAGGAATACCCGCAACGCGCGGGGCAGCTCCTGGCGATGGCGCGCGGCGATTTCGTCGATCGGCTGGCTCGGGGAAATCACCAGCACTTCCACCGGTGCCGCGCCGAGGGCGTGGGCCGGCACATCGTCTGGCAGCATGTGGCTGAACCTGTTCAGGCGTTCAAGCAGCTCGATGTCGCTTTCCAGGCTGTCGATAAACGTGCTGTTGAGCATGTGCCCGCCGATCTGCGCCAGGGTCGGTTGCAGGCCGGTGTAGCTGCGCTCCAGCGGATCCTGGGCCGACACGCCGCGCGGGTTGCCGCTGACGCCGATGACCAGCACGCGGTTGGCCCCCAGGTGCAGGGCCGGGCTGATGGGTGCCGATTGGCGCACCGCGCCGTCGCCGAAGTATTGCGGGCCGATCTTGACCGGCTCGAACAGCAGAGGGATCGCCGAGCTGGCGAGCAGGTGTTCCACCGACAGCTGCGTGGGCACACCGATACGCCGATGGCGCAGCCAGGCGTCGATGGTGCCGCGCCCTTGGTAAAAGGTCACCGCCTGGCCAGATTCATAGCCAAACGCAGTGACCGCTACCGCGCGCAGTTGGTGCTCGGCAATCGCCTGCTCGATACCTGCGGCATGGAATTGCGCCTGGAGCAGTTCGCGCAGCGGCGAACTGTCGATCAGCGCCACCGGCAGCTTGGCTCCCAGGCCGAGCAGGCTATGGCCGATGAATCGCGTCGCCTGGCCCATGACCCCGCGCCAGTCGCTGCGCATCACCTGGTGGCTGCGCACGGCTTGCCAGAAGGCCGTCAGGCGTTCGATGGCGGTCTTGAAGTCCATCGCCCCGCTCGCCAGGCTGACCGCGTTGATCGCACCGGCCGAGGTGCCGACGATCACCGGAAACGGGTTGCGACCGCCCTCCGGCAGCAACTCGGCAATCGCTGCCAATACACCGACCTGATACGCCGCTCGAGCCCCGCCGCCGGAAAGAATCAAACCTGTCACCGGTTGAGCTGGGGTCATCGCGATACTCCGTGTTCAGTCATAGGGGCTACATGATCAACCGCGTTTATCGTACAGCTTCGGCTCGCCGGGCGGCCGGGTCTTGAAGCGCCGGTGGGCCCAGAGGTATTGCTCGGGACACTGGCTGACCGAGCGCTCGACCCATTGGTTGATGCGCAGGCAATCAGCCTCTTCGGTCTCGCCGGGAAAATCTTCCAGCGGCGCCTGGATCACCAGACGATAGCCGCTGCCATCGGCCAGGCGCTCCTGAACGAACGGCACGACCAGTGCCTTGCCCAGGCGCGCGAACTTGCTGGTCGCGGTGACCGTGGCCGCCTGGATGCCGAACAGCGGCACGAACACGCTTTGCTTGGCGCCGTAGTCCTGGTCCGGTGCGTACCAGATTGCCCGGCCGGCGCGCAGCAACTTGAGCATGCCGCGCACGTCATCACGCTCTACCGCCAGGGAATCGAGGTTATGCCGTTCGCGGCCACGGCGCTGGATATAGTCGAACAACGGGTTCTTGTGCTCGCGATACATGCCGTCGATGGTGTGCTGCTGGCCGAGCAGCGCCGCGCCGATTTCCAGCGTGGTGAAATGCAGCGCCATCAGGATCACGCCCTTGCCGTCGCGCTGGGCCTGCTTGAGATGTTCCAGGCCTTCGACATGGGCCAGCTTCGCCAGGCGCGAACGCGACCACCACCAACTCATGGCCATTTCGAAGAAGGCAATGCCGGTGGAGGCGAAGTTTTCCTTGAGCAGACGCTTGCGCTCGGCGGCGGACTTCTCGGGAAAACACAGCTCCAGGTTGCGACTGGCGATGCGCCGTCGGTCGCCGGCCGCGCGATACATCAATGCCCCCAAGGCGCGGCCGATCCGCAACAACAGCGGATAAGGCAACTGGACGATCAGCCACAACAGCCCCAGGCCGCACCACAGCAGCCAGAAACGCGGATGAAAAAAAGCAGCTCGAAAACGCGGGCGATCCATTACAGCTTCCATTAATACCTGGGCCGCGCATTCTACATCGTTCGACCCGGCTTGCGGCTCGCGGGCGATCTCGTTATAAGTCTCGGCACTTTTAGTGACAAGCCGTTGTACGCCGACCATGAGCCAAACCGAACCGCTAGACCAAGATCCCGTGTTCCAGCTGAAGGGCAGCATGCTCGCCATTACGGTGCTGGAACTGGCCCGTAACGACCTGGAAGGCCTTGACCGGCAGTTGGCGGCGAAAGTCGCCCAGGCACCGAACTTTTTCAGTAATGCCCCGCTGGTACTGGCGCTGGACAAGCTGCCGGCCGGTGAGGGCTCGGTGGACTTGCCGGGGCTGATGCGCGTGTGCCGCCAGCACGGGCTGCGCACCCTGGCGATCCGCGCCAGCCGCATCGAAGACATCGCCGCCGCCATCGCCGTGGACATTCCGGTGCTGCCACCCTCCGGCGCTCGCGAACGCGTGCTGGAGCTGAGCCCGGCGGAACCGAAGAAGCCGGAAAAACCGCCAGAGCCGACCATCAAGCCGACCCGCGTGATCACCTCGCCAGTGCGCGGCGGCCAGCAGATCTACGCCCAGGGCGGCGACCTGGTCGTGGTGTCCTCGGTCAGCCCGGGTGCGGAACTTCTCGCCGATGGCAACATCCATGTATACGGCCCGATGCGCGGCCGTGCGCTGGCCGGTGTCAAGGGCGACACCAAGGCAAGGATCTTCTGTCAGCAGTTGAGCGCTGAACTGGTCTCTATCGCCGGGCAATACAAGGTTTCCGAGGACTTGCGGCGCGACCCGTTATGGGGTGCCGGGGTCCAGGTAAGCCTGTCGGGCGACGTGTTGAACATCATTCGGCTTTAACGGATACTGCCGCATTTTCCAAGCATCTCTAAAACCTAGCGAAAACGGCTTGAATGACGTAGGAAGAAGGACCAGGCAGCGTTTACCCAAGGTAGACCCCGCCCGCATCCGATTCCAGCCAAGCCTGTCCAGTTGCAGCAGTTTTTCCAGAGATGTTTTTCAGGGGCTGACAAAGTCCTTTTTCCTTAGGGGTGAAACACCTTGGCCAAGATTCTCGTGGTTACATCCGGCAAGGGTGGTGTGGGTAAGACCACCACCAGCGCCGCTATCGGTACCGGCCTCGCCTTGCGCGGCCACAAAACAGTCATCGTCGACTTCGACGTCGGCCTGCGTAACCTCGACCTGATCATGGGTTGCGAGCGTCGCGTGGTCTATGACTTCGTCAACGTGGTCAACGGCGAAGCGAACCTGCAGCAGGCCCTGATCAAGGACAAGCGCCTTGAGAACCTCTACGTACTGGCCGCCAGCCAGACTCGCGACAAAGACGCGCTGACCCAGGAAGGCGTGGAAAAAGTCCTGATGCAACTCAAGGAAGACTTCGAATTCGTGGTCTGCGACTCCCCGGCCGGTATCGAGAAAGGTGCCCACCTGGCCATGTACTTCGCTGACGAAGCGATCGTCGTGACCAACCCGGAAGTCTCCTCGGTACGCGACTCCGATCGCATGCTCGGCCTGTTGGCAAGCAAATCCCGGCGTGCCGAGAACGGCGAGGAGCCGATCAAGGAGCACCTGCTGCTGACCCGCTACAACCCGCAACGCGTCAGCGACGGCGAAATGCTCGGCGTCGAAGACGTCAAGGAAATCCTCGCGGTGACCCTGCTGGGCGTGATCCCGGAGTCCCAGGCGGTACTCAAGGCTTCGAACTCCGGCGTGCCGGTCATCCTTGACGACCAGAGCGACGCCGGCCAGGCGTACAGCGATGCGGTCGATCGTCTGCTGGGCAAAACCGTCGAGCATCGATTCCTCGACGTCACGAAGAAAGGTTTCTTCGAGCGCCTGTTTGGAGGTAGGTAATGAACCTTTTTGACTTCTTTCGTGCCAACAAAAAGCCAAGTACCGCCTCGGTCGCGAAAGAGCGTCTACAGATCATCGTGGCGCACGAACGCGGCCAACGCAGTACCCCGGACTACCTGCCTGCCTTGCAGAAGGAACTGGTGGAAGTGATCCGCAAGTACGTCAATATCGGCAACGATGACGTGCATGTCGCGCTGGAAAGCCAGGGCAGCTGCTCGATCCTGGAACTCAATATCACCCTGCCGGATCGCTGATCGACCCAGCAGGTGCCACGGCGGCTCGGGCTCTTCTCCCCCTCCCTCGGAGGACAGGAAAAGGGTTGGAGCCGCCGTTGGCGTTTGTTACGAGACTGTTCAATGCCCCTGTCCAACATCCGCATCATCCACCAGGACGCCGCCGTACTGGTGGTCGACAAGCCGACCCTGCTGCTCTCCGTGCCTGGCCGGGCGGACGACAACAAGGATTGCCTGATCACCCGCCTACAGGAAAACGGTTATCCGGAAGCGCGAATCGTGCACCGGCTGGATTGGGAAACGTCCGGCATCATCCTGCTGGCCCGCGACCCGGACACTCACCGCGAACTGTCCCGGCAATTTCATGATCGAGAAACCGAAAAAGCCTACACGGCATTGTGCTGGGGCCAACCGGAGCTGGACAGCGGCAGCATCGACCTGCCCTTGCGCTACGACCCGCCGACCAAGCCCCGCCATGTGGTGGACCACGAACAGGGCAAGCATGCCTTGACGTTCTGGCGTGTACTGGAACGTTGCGGCGACTGGTGTCGGGTCGAATTGACGCCGATCACCGGACGCTCGCATCAATTGCGCGTGCACATGCTCTCCATCGGCCATCCGCTGCTGGGCGATGGGCTCTATGCCCACCCGCAAGCCCTCGCCGCCTGGCCACGGCTGTGCCTGCACGCGAGCATGCTCAGCTTCACCCACCCGCAAAGCGGCGAGCGCCTGCGCTTCGAGTGCCCTGCACCGTTCTAAGCGTTGACCTACCGAGTAGCGCGCCAGGTCAACGAGCAAGCCCTGAGTTAAAATTTCCTACAAAAATAAGTAAAAAGAATTACATCTGAAATTAGGCGTTTAGAATGGGGCATTTTTTACCCAGGCAGGACGCCCGTGCCATATCCATCGATGCTTCAGCAAAACTACCCCTTCGCCTTTCGTTTTCTGAATACCGAGCTACATTTTCGGGAAAAACCTTGTCGCCACATTGAGCACTCGCTGCGGCAGTTGGTCACCAATCGCCGCAAGCGTGACGCGACGCGCATGACAGCGATCATCTCAGGCAGCGAGCAGTTGATGTTCGCCAAGGTGCAGCGCCTGGACAGTTTTAAAAGCAAGGTTCGCGTCACCTTGGGTACGCCCCAGCGCAACGGACGCTTCGACTGGCCATTGGAAGAGTTACAGAACACGCTGCATGTCCAGGAACGCGGCGTTGAAACGTCGGCGCTGCTGGGGTTTGGCTACACAAGTAATGCAATGGGGCTAGCTCAGGATTACTTCCTGATTACCCAGTTGCTGGAAGACCACACCGACGGCGCAAAATGGCTGGCCGAACATCCCGAGCAAATCGAAACATTCCTCCAAAAAGCGTTCCAGCTTCTCGACTCTCTCACGAGCAAGAACATCAGCCACATGGATTTCTGGGTGGGCAACCTCATGCAGCCGTCTGATGGACAAGGGTCACTCAAGGCCATCGATTTTGAGAACTGCTTCTCGCGGCCGACGCAATACCTCAGTGAAACTCTCGGTTTCCAACTCGGGTTCCTTTATCACCGCCAGGTCTACAGGTTTATCACCGAAGCCCGTTATGACGGCCTGGTGAGGGAGTACCTCAAGCAGAAGCCAACGGTGTCGATGGACAACTTCAACAAGGTGTACCAGGTCAGCAAGCACAACCACCTGGGCCGCAAGGAACGTCGAGAGGTGTTTTTGCAAGGCCGACTTGTGCTTGGCTGACCCGTCCGCGGCGCGGCATTGATCCTGCAATGTCCCTGGCGGTAGGGTAAACTTCCGGTTTTTTGCCGCCTGGAATGACAAGGGCTTCGCATGCAGGTTACTAGTTTTCAGGAAACGCCCATTAAAAAGGTAGGTCACCAGCTGCTGTATCTGATCTACGGCGACAACGACGTTTATCGTCTGGAGGCCAAGTTCAGCATCCTGACGGCCCTTGCTCACGGCAATCGATCCACTCTTCCCAGCATCAGGATCCTGACTGACCGGCCTGAGGACTACCTGGGCTGGCCGGTCGAGACCCTCGCGCTGTCTCCCCAAGTGCTAAGCGAGTGGCAAGGTAAAAACAGTTACATACATCGGCGCAAAGCGTGTGCCATCGCGGCTGGCCTGAAGCTGGCGAAAAAAACCCTGTTTGTCGACACCGACACGCTATTCCTTGCCGACCCCGACCTGCTGTTCAAGCAAATCCAGCCAGGGCAATACCTGATGGACCGCCTTGAATACGATTGGGGCTACGTCTGCAAGCGAGAGAGTTACCAAAAGTTAGGGGTGCACCTGCGCGCGAAAGGCATCACCCCGGACAGTGGCTTCAAACTCTACAACAGCGGGCTATGCGGCGTGACCGACAACGACGGTGCGCTGCTTGCCCAAGTCGTCGGATTGATCGATGAATGTACCGAGGGTGGTTTCGACATTCATACCATCGAACAGATCGCGATTTCGTTCGCCCTGCGCAACCAGACCATCGAAGTAGGCAACAAGTACGTTCATCACTACTTCGGTGAAAAACGTTTCTTCCACTCCATGCACGCGCATTTCTTCGCGCTGCACGGCGAGGCTTTCAGCGAACAGTTGGTAGAGCGCAGCCGTGAGGTACCCAATATCCGGCCTTTCCCATCGGCCTGGAGGCGCCTGAAAATAAAATGGCAATTGCGCCGCCAACGCGGCGCACTGCATAGGATCGGTCGCGACCTGCTGTATGGCAGCGCGGCGCCTGAAAATCCTTACTATGCGCTTTGCAGGCATCATTGGTGGGATTCCGCATCCAGTCAAATTCTTCGCCTGAATCCGGAGCACCGGCAGCAGCTGTTTGGCGAACTGCGACATTGGCCACCGCACCTGCCGTCGCCATCCAAGGCTCAAGACAAGACATTGATCATGGCGCACCTGCGCAAGCGAATCATGTCCTCCGACTAATCGGGATATCGAGGCCGCACAACCCTCCATGTGTGGAGAATGGCTCTGCAATCCAGACTGTCAATACGGTAAACTCCTGCCCATTGCTGTCTGGAGTTCTTTATGCGCGCACAGTTGAACCAGGGCCTGATCGACTTCCTCAAGGCCTCCCCTACCCCGTTCCATGCCACTGCCAGCCTTGCCCAGCGCCTGGAAGCGGCGGGTTACCAGCGTCTCGATGAGCGCGAAACCTGGGCCACCGAGGCCAATGGTCGTTATTACGTCACGCGCAACGATTCCTCGATCATCGCCTTCAAGTTGGGCCGCCACTCAGCGCTGCACGACGGCATCCGCCTGGTGGGCGCCCACACCGACAGCCCCTGCCTGCGGGTCAAGCCGCAGCCGGAACTGCAGCGCCACGGGTTCTGGCAACTGGGCGTGGAAGTTTACGGCGGCGCACTGCTGGCGCCGTGGTTCGACCGCGACCTGTCCCTGGCCGGGCGAGTGACCTTCCGCCGTGACGGCAAGGTCGAGAGCCAGTTGATCGACTTCAAGGCGCCGATCGCCACGATCCCGAACCTGGCCATCCACCTCAACCGTGAAGCCAACCAGGGCTGGGCGATCAACCCGCAGAACGAACTGCCGCCGATCCTCGCGCAATTCGCCGGTGACGAACGCGTCGATTTCCGTGCCGTGCTCACCGACCAGCTGGCTCGGGAACATGGCTTGAACGCCGACGTGGTGCTCGACTACGAGTTGAGCTTCTACGACACCCAAAGCGCAGCGGTTATCGGTTTGCACGGCGACTTCATCACCGGCGCGCGCCTGGACAACCTTCTCTCATGTTATGCCGGCCTGCAGGCCTTGCTGACCGCCGACACCGAAGAAACCTGCGTGCTGGTGTGCAACGACCACGAAGAAGTCGGTTCCACCTCGGCGTGTGGCGCCGACGGTCCGATGCTCGAACAGACCCTGCGCCGCTTGCTGCCCGAAGGTGAAGAGTTCGTACGCACGATTCAGAAATCCCTGCTGGTTTCGGCGGACAACGCCCACGGCGTGCACCCCAACTATGCCGACAAGCACGACGCCAACCACGGCCCCAAGCTCAACGCCGGCCCGGTGATCAAGGTCAACAGCAACCAGCGCTACGCCACCAACAGCGAAACCGCCGGGTTCTTCCGTCATCTGTGCATGGCCGAGGAAGTGCCGGTGCAGAGCTTCGTGGTGCGCAGCGACATGGGTTGCGGCTCGACCATCGGCCCGATCACCGCCAGCCAGCTGGGCGTGCGCACGGTCGACATCGGCCTGCCGACGTTCGCCATGCATTCGATCCGCGAGCTGTGCGGCAGCCACGACCTGGCGCACCTGGTAAAAGTGCTGAGCGCGTTCTACGCGTCACGCGAACTGCCGTAAGCCTGTGTGTGGTGAGGGAGCTTGCTCCCGCTCCAATGCGCAGCATTGGCAACATCCGGGTTCAGTCGCGGATTTTGGGGCGGCTGCGCCACCCAGCGGGAGCAAGCTCCCTCGCCACAAACGCATTCGCCGCCACGGGATGCTTGCATACCCGCCTTCCTCGCCAAACCCCAACTAGACTGACCTTATCCCCCCCGACAAGGCTGTCGCCATGATTTCCATGACCTCGTTCAACGCGATGCTGGTGCCCATCATCGCCGGCATGATCCTGCTCGCCATCGGCTTCAATTTCCGCGACAAGAATGTCGGCGTGTTTGCCATGTGGATCGGCATGTTACTGATTCTCGTCACAGTACTGTTCAGGATCCTGGCCAAGCTCAACGACGTCTCCTGAACGCGCCTCAGGCCGGCTGTTCCGGCACGTCTACCCCGACATGGATCGCATCGTGGCGCCAGAACTCCAGGTCGCAATCGATCAGCCGCTGATGCTGGTCGTAATTGACCCGGGCAATCCGCAGGCCGGGGCTGCCCACCGACACCTTCAGCGCCGCCGCGGCTTCCGGCTGTAGCGATGTCGGCACGATTTCGAATTTCACCCGGCCATAGCGCAGGTCGTAGTGGCGAGCGTACAGCTCGGTCATCGACTGGTTGAGGTCGAACTCGAGGATGTCCGGGAAGTACGCGGGATTCAGGTAGTGCTCGACGTACAGCACCAGGCGTTCGTCGATGCGTCGGGTACGGCAGATCTGGATGACGCTGGACAGCGCCGGCAATTGCAGCCAGGCGCAGACCGCCGCCGACGCGGGTTGCAGGCGGGCCGAGATTACCTGGGTCGAGGGTACTCGTCCCTGGGCACTGACCATCGCGTGGAAATGACTGCGCTGCATCAGGTTGTACGCCAGCCGTGGCGGCGAGACGAACCAGCCCCGGCGCTCTTCCCGGTAGATCTGCCCCTGGGCTTCAAGCTGCAACAGCGCCTCGCGCACGGTAATCCGGGTGGTGCCGAACAGTTCGCTGAGCTTGCGCTCGGCCGGCAACTTGCTACCAGGCGCCAGCAAGCCGTGATCGAGCTGCTCTTGCAGGACCTGCCCGATGGTTGTCACCGCTTTGGTTGTCTCAACGCGCATCAACGTTACCTATCTGGACTAGACCAGCACTGTTTCGGGGCAGGATTCGATCACACATCAATCCATGTCTCATGCCTGCAAGCCTAGGCACTGCGCATGACTGATAGATGACACAACCGCTGAACGGTCAACACACCGACTTGCAAATTAACGGCCAAGGCCTTGCAGATCAGCTGCTTACTCATGGTCTACGCTTATGACGCAGCGACGCTTCATGAGCCCGACGATTGCTGGCGAACCTTGCATCGACATCAAAATGTCATGGGACGCGCCTACATTGGCTCAGGTATTGCTGACCTAGACCAACACCATCGCAATCGCAGCGTTGAAAACGCCCATAGGAGCTTCGGATGAAACAGCTTTTCCTGGCATCACTGTTAGGCTCGACCATTGCCATGTGCACCGCCGCCATGGCCGCTGATACCGATCTGAAAACATTGGAAGCCGCTGCGAAAGCGGAAGGCGCCGTCAACAGCGTCGGCATGCCCGATGACTGGGCAAACTGGAAAGGCACCTGGGACGACCTGGCCAAGCTCTATGGCTTGAAACACATCGACACCGACATGAGTTCGGCCCAGGAAATCGCCAAGTTCGCCGCCGAGAAAGACAACGCCAGCGCCGACATCGGCGACGTCGGTGCCGCCTTCGGTCCGATCGCGGTCAAGCAAGGCGTGGTCCAGCCCTACAAACCAAGCACCTGGGAACAGATCCCGGACTGGGCCAAGGACAAGGATGGCAACTGGGCCTTGGCCTACACCGGCACCATTGCCTTCATCGTCAACAAGAAACTGCTGCACGGTTCCGAAGTGCCGACCAAATGGGCCGACCTGAAGACCGGCAAGTACAAAGTCTCCATCGGTGACGTGAGTACCGCCGCCCAGGCCGCCAACGGTGTGCTGGCTGCTGCCCTGGCCAACGGTGGCAACGAAAAGAACGTCCAACCAGCCTTGTTGATGTTCGCCGAGATCGCCAAGCAAGGCCGCCTGTCCATGGCCAACCCGACCATTGCCACGATGGAGAAAGGTGAAGTCGAAGTCGGCGTGGTCTGGGACTTCAACGGCCTGAGCTACAAGGCCAAGATGGCCAACCCGGATGACTACGTCGTGTTGATTCCGTCCGACGGCTCGGTGATCTCCGGCTACACCACCATCATCAACAAATACGCCAAGCACCCGAACGCCGCCAAGCTGACCCGCGAATACATCTTCAGCGACGCCGGCCAGATCAACCTGGCCAAGGGCAACGCCCGGCCGATCCGCGCCGAGCACCTGAAGCTGCCGGAAGAAGTCCAGGCCAAACTGCTGCCGAACGAGCAGTACAAAGGCGTGACGCCGATCAAGGATGCCGACGCGTGGGAGAAGACTTCCAAGGCGCTGCCGCAGAAGTGGAATGAAGAAGTCATCGTCGAGATGAAGTGAGGCGCTAGCTCCCGCTTGGAGATCCAATTGTGGGGAGCAGGTCCTGTGGGAGCGAGGGGGGGGGGGGGGGG
>NZ_JBHFJB010000064.1:37187-41439 GCF_057334555.1 Pseudomonas sp. AGC41 | reverse complement strand
GCCAACACCTGTGCCAATTGACCCGCCGCCTTCGCGAGCAGGCTCGCTCCCACAGGGGCCTGTTCCCACATCGGACCTGCGGAAAATTCGAGTTATCTGGTATCTGCCCGGAGTTCCGGTCCCCATGAAGCACAACGTCATCCTGGTGGTGCTCGACGGCCTCAACTATGAAGTCGCCCGGCATGCCATGGGACATTTGCAGGCGTATGTCGGCGCAGGACGCGCGGCGCTCTACACACTGGAATGTGAACTGCCCGCCCTGTCCCGCCCACTCTATGAATGCATCCTCACCGGCGTCGTGCCCATCGACAGCGGGATCGTGCACAACAATGTCTCGCGCCTGTCGAACCAGCGCAGCATTTTCCATTACGCCACCGACGCCGGCCTGAGTACCGCGGCTGCGGCCTATCACTGGGTCAGCGAGCTGTACAACGTGTCACCCTTCGTCGCCGGTCGTGATCGCCATACCGAAAATCCCGACCTGCCGATTCAATATGGGCATTTCTACTGGAACGACCATTACCCCGATTCCCACCTGTTCGCCGACGCCGAACACCTGCGCCAGCGCTACCTGCCGAATTTCCTGCTGGTGCACCCGATGAACATCGACGATGCCGGCCACAAGCACGGCCTCGACACCTCGCAGTACCGCAACAGCGCCCGCTCGGCGGACATCAACCTGGCGGTTTACCTGCAAGCCTGGCTCGACGCCGGTTACCAGGTGCTGGTGACTTCCGACCATGGCATGAACAACGACCGCTCCCACAACGGCCTGCTACCGGAAGAACGGGAAGTGCCGCTGTTTGTCCTCGGCGATGGCTTCAGCCTTGACGCCAACGCGGCCCCTCGGCAAACCGAGCTGTGCGGCACCATTTGCCAGCTGCTCGGGGTCGCCCATGACAAACCCTATTGCCAGGAGTTGCTCAAGTGAATGCCATGACGCGCGGCAGATGGCTGGCAGTGTTGTGCCTGGTGCCCTTCGCAATTTTTTTCATTGTGTTCCAGATCGCCCCGCTGCTCTGGGTGCTGGTCAACAGCCTGGAATCGGAAGAGTTCGGCTGGGGCCTGGCCAACTTCAGCAAGATCTTCAGCTCGAAATTCTACCGACAGGCGATCCAGCACAGCCTGGAAATCAGCTTCTGGTCCAGCGTGTTCGGCATCCTCATCGCCGTGCTCGGCAGCTACTCCCTGCGCCGCGTCGATTCGCGGCTGCGCAACTTCGTCAACGCCTTCGCCAACATGACCAGCAACTTCGCCGGTGTGCCCCTGGCCTTCGCGTTCATCATCCTGCTGGGGTTCAACGGCAGCATCACGATCATGCTCAAGCAGGCGGGGATCATCGAGGATTTCAACCTGTATTCGAAAACCGGGCTGATCATTCTCTACACCTATTTCCAGATTCCCCTGGGCGTGCTGCTGCTTTATCCGGCCTTCGACGCGCTGCGCGAAGACTGGCGTGAGTCGGCGTCCCTGTTGGGCGCCAGCGGCTGGCAGTTCTGGCGGCACATCGGCTTGCCGGTGCTGACCCCGGCGCTGCTCGGCACGTTCGTGATCCTGCTGGCCAACGCCCTCGGCGCCTATGCCACGGTCTATGCGCTGACCACCGGCAATTTCAACGTCCTGCCAATTCGCATCGCGGCAATGGTCTCCGGCGACATTTCCCTCGACCCGAACATGGCCAGCGCCCTGGCCGTGGTGCTGGTGGCGTTGATGACCCTGGTGACCGTCGTCCATCAGTTGCTGCTCAAGAGGAGCTACCATGTCTCGCGCTGAATCGGGCCCGGCCGGGTTCTATCATCGAGCGGTGGTGTACCTGCTGTTCGCCATCCTGCTGCTGCCGCTGGCCGGCACGCTCATCTACTCCATCGCCAGCAGTTGGTCGGCCACCGTGCTGCCCAGCGGCTTCACCTTCAAGTGGTACCTGCAGTTGTGGAGCGACCCACGTTTTCTGCATGCCTTTGGCCAATCGCTGATTGTCTGCGTCGGCGCGCTGGTGCTGTCGGTGGTGCTGATCCTGCCGCTGCTGTTCGTGGTGCACTACCACTTTCCGAAACTCGACGCGCTGATGAACGTTCTCATCCTGCTGCCCTTCGCGGTGCCGCCGGTGGTGTCTTCGGTGGGGTTGTTGCAGCTCTATGGCTCCGGGCCGCTGGCGATGGTCGGCACGCCGTGGATCCTGATTGGCTGTTACTTCACCGTCGCCTTGCCGTTCATGTACCGGGCGATCACCAACAACCTGCAAGCGATCAACCTGCGCGACCTGATGGACGCCGCCCAACTGCTCGGCGCCAGCACTTTCCAGGCCGCGTTGCTGGTGGTGCTGCCGAACCTGCGCAAGGGCTTGATGGTGGCGCTGCTGCTGTCCTTCTCGTTCCTGTTCGGCGAGTTCGTGTTTGCCAATATCCTCGTCGGCACCCGCTATGAAACCCTGCAGGTGTACCTGAACAACATGCGCAACAGCAGCGGCCATTTCACCAGCGCGCTGGTGATTTCCTACTTCTTCTTCGTACTGGTCCTGACCTGGGCGGCCAACATCTTGAACAAGGACAAAAGCCAATGAGCTACGTCAGCGTCCAACATTTGCAGAAAGGCTACGCCGGCACGCCGGTGTTCAGCGACATCAACTGCGAAATCCACAAGGGCGAGTTCGTCACCCTGCTCGGCCCTTCCGGGTGCGGCAAGTCCACGCTGCTGCGCTGCATTGCCGGCCTGACAGCGGTGGATGCGGGCCAGATTCTGCTGGACGGCCAGGACATCGTGCCGCTGAGTCCACAGAAGCGCGGGATCGGCATGGTCTTCCAGAGTTATGCGTTGTTCCCCAACATGACCGTGGAGCAGAACGTCGCCTTCGGCCTGCGCATGCAGAAGGTCGACGCTTCGGACAGTCGCCAGCGTGTACTGGAGATTCTGCGCCTGGTGGAGCTGCATGACTTTGCCGCCCGCTACCCCCATCAACTGTCCGGCGGCCAATGCCAGCGCGTGGCCCTGGCCCGCTCCCTGGTCACCCGGCCGCGCCTGTTGCTGCTGGACGAGCCGCTGTCGGCGCTGGACGCGCGGATTCGCAAACACTTGCGCGAACAGATCCGGCAGATCCAGCGGGAACTGGGCCTGACCACCATCTTTGTCACCCACGATCAGGAAGAAGCCCTGACCATGTCTGACCGGATTTTCCTGATGAACCAGGGAAAGATCGTCCAGAGCGGCGATGCCGAGACCCTTTACACTGCCCCCGTCGATGTCTTTGCCGCCGGCTTCATCGGCAACTACAACCTGCTCGACGCCGACGCCGCGAGCAAGCTGCTGCAACGCCCGGTGAACGGTCGCATCGCCATTCGCCCGGAAGCCATCGAGCTGAGTCGCAACGGCGAGCCCGACGCACTGATCCGCAGCCACAGCCTGCTGGGCAACGTCATCCGCTACCGGGTCGAGGCGCGTGGCGTGGAACTGGTGGTGGATGTGCTCAATCGCTCGGCCGCCGATTTGCATCCCGATGGTGCACGGCTGGCGCTTTCCATCGATCCATCGGCGCTGTGTGAGGTAGCCTGATGGTCTTGTTGATATTAAAAAGGGAAGCGCGTTGATGGCTCTGGCAATTTTTGATCTGGACGAAACCCTGATCCACGGCGACTGCGCCACCCTCTGGAGCGAGCAGATGGGGCGCCTGGGCTGGGTCGATCCCGAGTCGTTCATGCGCCGCAACAACGAGCTGATGGACGCCTACAGCCACGGCAAGCTGCGCATGGAAGAGTACATGGACTTCAGCCTGGAACCGATGATCGGCCGCACGCCGGAAGAAATCGAACACCTGGTGGCGCCGTGGGTGGAGGATTTCATCGAACCGATCATCTTCAGCGACGCCACCAAGGCCATCGCCGAACACCGCAAGGCCGGTGACCGGATCCTGGTGATCTCGGCTTCGGGCACACACCTGGTCAAGCCAATCGCCGAGCGCCTGGGTATCGATGAGATCCTCGCGATCGAGCTGGAAGTCGCCCATGGCGTGTACAGCGGCCAGACGGTGGGCACCCTGACCTATCGCGAAGGCAAGATCGCCCGGCTGCTGGATTGGCTGGACGCCGAGGAGGAAAACCTGGAAGGCGCGAGTTTCTATTCCGACTCGCGCAATGACCTGCCGTTGCTGCTCAAGGTCGATCACCCCCACGTCGTCAACCCGGACCCGGTCCTGAAGGCCCATGCCGAATCGGCCGGCTGGCCGATTCATATCTGGAAGTAGCCCCCCTTTCCCCTTGTG
>NZ_JBHFJB010000064.1:31852-37115 GCF_057334555.1 Pseudomonas sp. AGC41 | reverse complement strand
CGCTCCCACAGGGTCTGTATCAGCTCAGGCTGTCATCGACCACCAGGACCAGTTTCCCGGACACCTGATTGGTCCCCAGCTCGGCAAACGCCGCCTCGGCATCGCTGATCGCAAATGTCTTGGCCAATTGCGGACTCAGGCGCTTGTCGGCGAACAACGGCCACACTTGCCGCCCCAGCTCGCTGATCAGGTCAGCCTTGAACTGATCGTCGCGACTGCGCAACGTCGAACCCAGCAACTGGATTCGCTTGCCCAATACCTGGGCCAGATCAAGTTCGGTGGTCCGCCCGCCCATGACCCCGATCAATACCCAGCGCCCGTCAACTGACAAAAGTTTCACGTTGAGGCTGGCGTAGTTGGCGCCGACCGGATCGAGGATCACGTCGAACGGCCCGAAGTCGTTCAGGCTGTTGATGTCGTCGGTGCGTACCACGCCGCCCTGGGCCCCGAGCGCTTCGCAATAGGCCAGCCGCTCGGCCGAACCGACGCTGACCCAGCACGGGTTGCCGAATGCCTTGCACAGCTGGATCGCGGCCGAACCGACGCCGCTGGCGCCTGCGTGCAGCAGCACTTTTTCTCCCGGCCTGAGCCCGGCCAGCTGGAACAGATTCAGCCACGCGGTGGCGTAGACCTCAGGCAGCGCGGCCGCTTCGGCCAACGACAGACCTTCCGGCACGGGCAATACATGCCGACCATCGACCACCACTTCCTCGGCCATTGCGCCGCCGGCCAGCAAGGCGCAAACCCGGTCGCCGACCTGCCAGGACGAGCCCGGCCCGACTTCACTGATCACCCCGGAACATTCCAGCCCCAGCACCTGGCTGGCGCCGGGCGGCGGTGGATAATGCCCGGCTTTCTGCAGCAAATCGGCCCGATTCAGGCCGGCGGCCGCCACACGGATGCGAACTTGCCCGGCATCACACGCCGGACTTGGCTCTTCTGCCCATACCACTTGGCCTTCAACGCCTTGCAATGCTTTCACGGTGCCTCCATAGTGAGTCTCGACTGGGCCCGCTGCTGTAACAACGCCGGGCTTTCTTGCATTATGCGCCCGGGCCACATGGAACCGGCGACTTCAAAGACGGCCTAATATGCGTGATCAATTGTCCCTGCGTCGAATCAGCATGAAGCACTTTTTTCCCAGCACTGCACTTGCCCTCTTCATTGGCCTTGGCGCTTCAGCGCTCTCGAACACTGCGTTCGCCGCCAACAGCTGGGACAAGCTTCAGCCCGATCGCGACGAGGTGATCGCCAGCCTTAACGTGGTTGAGTTGCTCAAGCGCCATCACTACAGCAAGCCGCCACTCGATGACGCGCGTTCGGTCATCATCTATGACAGCTACCTGAAGCTGCTTGATCCGTCGCGCAGTTATTTCCTGGCCAGCGACATCGCCGAGTTCGACAAGTGGAAGACCCAGTTCGACGACTTCCTCAAGAGCGGCGACCTCAACGCCGGGTTCATTATCTACAAGCGCTACCTGGACCGCGTCAAGGCGCGCCTGGACTACGCCCTTGCCGAGTTGAACAAGGGCGTCGACAAGATCGACTTCAATGCCAAGGAAACCTTGCTGGTCGACCGCAAGGACGCCGCATGGCTCAAGAGCACCGCCGAACTCGACGACCTGTGGCGCAAACGCGTCAAGGACGAAGTGTTGCGCATGAAGATCGCCGGCAAGGATCCCAAGCAGATCCAGGAAACCCTGACCAAGCGCTACAAGAATCAACTGGCGCGCCTGGACCAGACCCGCGCCGAGGACGTCTTTCAGGCCTATATCAATACCTTCGCGATGTCCTACGACCCGCACACCAATTATCTGTCGCCGGATAACGCGGAAAACTTCGACATCAACATGAGCCTGTCCCTGGAAGGCATCGGCGCGGTGCTGCAGAGCGACAACGATCAGGTCAAGATCGTGCGCCTGGTGCCGGCCGGCCCTGCCGACAAGACCAAGCAGGTCGCCCCGGCGGACAAGATCATCGGCGTGGCCCAAGGCAACAAGGAAATGGTCGACGTGGTCGGCTGGCGCCTGGACGAAGTGGTCAAGCTGATCCGCGGTCCGAAAGGTTCGGTGGTCCGCCTGGAAGTCATTCCGGCCAGCAATGCGCCGAACGACCAGACCAGCAAAGTCGTGTCCATCACCCGTGAAGCAGTGAAGCTGGAAGAACAGGCCGCGAAAAAATCGGTCCTCCAGCTCAAGCAGGACGGCAAGGACTACAAGCTCGGCATCATCGAGATCCCGGCCTTCTACCTGGACTTCAAGGCTTTCCGCGCCGGGGATCCGAACTACAAGAGCACCACGCGCGACGTCAAGAAACTGCTGACCGAACTGCAGAAGGAAAAGGTCGACGGCGTGGTCATCGACTTGCGCAACAACGGCGGCGGCTCGTTGCAGGAAGCCACCGAACTGACCAGCCTGTTCATCGACAAAGGCCCGACCGTGCTCGTGCGTAACGCTGATGGCCGGGTCGATGTGCTCGAAGACGAAAACCCTGGCGCGTTCTACAAGGGGCCAATGGCCTTGCTGGTCAATCGCCTGTCGGCCTCGGCATCGGAGATTTTTGCCGGCGCCATGCAGGACTACCACCGCGCGCTGATCATCGGTGGCCAGACCTTCGGCAAAGGCACCGTGCAGACCATCCAGCCGCTGAACCATGGCGAACTGAAGCTGACCCTGGCTAAGTTCTACCGGGTTTCCGGGCAGAGCACCCAGCACCAGGGCGTATTGCCTGACATCGACTACCCGTCGATCATCGACACCAAGGAAATCGGTGAGAGCGCCCTGCCCGAAGCCATGCCGTGGGACACCATCCGGCCCGCAATCAAGCCGGCCGTGGACCCGTTCAAGCCGTACCTGGCCCAGCTGAAATCCGAGCATGACGCCCGCACCGCCCAGGACGCGGAATTCGTGTTCATTCGTGACAAGCTGGCCCTGGCGCAGAAGTTGATGATGGAAAAAACCGTCACCCTCAACGAAGCCGAGCGCCGCGCGCAACATGCCGACATCGACGCCAAGCAACTGGCGATGGAAAACCTGCGCCGAAAGGCCAAGGGCGAAGAGCCGCTCAAAGAGCTGAAGAAGGAAGACGAAGACCTGATCACCGAGCCGGAAAAAACCAAGCCGGAAGACGACGCCTACCTGAGCGAAACCGGTCGGATCCTGCTCGATTACCTCAAGCTCAATACGGCGGTCGCCAAACATTGAGGTGATGGCCTTTTAATGGTGGCGCTCGTCGGAGTGTCATCAAACTGACATCAGTCTGTCGTGAAATACAGGACCGGGCGCACCCCAGCAGGGGTTGCGCCCAGTCCTTTTTTTATCGCCAGAGATCGCCATGACCACGACAGAACAGCTGAGTGCCTTGAACTCGATTTTGAGTCAAAGCGGTTTGCACAGCCTGTTCCAACCGATCATCTGTCTTTCCGAAAGACGCATCCTGGGCTACGAGGCCCTGACCCGCGGCCCGTCGAACAGCCCGCTGCATTCGCCCATCGCCCTTCTTTCCGTGGCGCGCCAGGCCGGACGCCTCAGCGAACTGGAGCTGGCCTGCCGACGCAGCGCCTGCCAGCGCTTCAACGAACAGAAGCTGCCGGGCAAACTGTTCCTCAACGTCTCGCCAGAATCGCTGCTCGAATCGGCCCACCAGACCGGCCGCACCCTGCAGCTGTTGCAGGACTTCGGCATCCCGCCCAGCCAGGTCGTCATCGAACTGACCGAACAAACGCCTATCGATGATTTCCAGCTGCTGCAAACCGCCCTGCATCACTATCGAGCCATGGGTTTTTCCATTGCCCTGGATGACCTTGGTGCCGGGTATTCAAGCTTGCGGCTGTGGTCCGAATTGCGACCAGACTATGTGAAGATCGACCGGCATTTCATCGATGGCATTCACCAGGACGCACTCAAGCGTGAATTCGTCGGTTCCATTCTCAAGATCGCCCAGGCATCCCGGGCCCAGGTGATCGCCGAAGGGATCGAACTGCCGGAAGAGCTGGCCGTACTGATCGAAATGGGCGTCGATCTGGTCCAGGGCTATCTGCTCGCCCGGCCCCAGGAGCATCCGCCCCAGGATGCCAAGGCGTTGATGCCCCGCCAGGACCACGGCGTGGTGCCGTTGGGCGATGAAGTCAACGACCTCACTGCGCTGCTCAACGAACAACCGGCGGTCGCCCACGACACACCGACGGCAGCAGTACTGGAAGCGTTCCGGCGCCAGGCCAACCTCAATTCCCTGGCGGTGCTGGACGACCGGGACCAACCGTGTGGCATCGTCCATCGTCATTCGCTCTCGGATGCGCTGCTAAAGCCTTTCGCCACCGACCTGTTCGCCCGCAAACCCATCAGCCGCCTGATGAGCGACGATTTCCTCGCGGTTGAACTGAGCCAGTCACTGCAACAAGTCAGCCGCCTCATCACCAGCCGCGCCCGCCAGCGCATCGAAGAAGACTTCATCATTACCCTCAACGGCGGCTACCTGGGCCTGGGCCGGGTGATCGACGTGCTCAAGCTCATCACCGAACTGAAGATCCAACAGGCGCGCTACGCCAACCCGCTGACTCTGCTGCCGGGCAACGTGCCCATCCAGCAGTGCCTTACGCGCCTGCTGCAACAGCGCCAGGAGTCGGTGATCTGCTACGTCGACATCGACAGTTTCAAACCCTTCAACGACATCTACGGCTACGGTCGCGGTGACGAAGTCTTGCTGTGCCTGGCTCAATGCCTGAACGAACGCATCGACCCCAGCCGCGACTTCGTCGGCCACATCGGCGGCGACGACTTTCTGCTGGTGCTCGGCCCGGACGACTGGCGCAAGCGCCTGACCCAATTGCTGAGCGACTTCCAGAACCACTGCCGCCGCTTCTACCGGCCCGAGCATCTGGAAGCCGGATGTTTTACCGCGTTGAACCGACAGGGCATACGGCAGGACTTTGCCTTGCTGTCGTTGTCGATCGGGGTCGTGTACCTGCGCGCCGAGGCCTGCGCAGAGCTGGACGCCAGTCAGCTGGCGGAGATGGCTTCGCAGGCCAAGCACCATGCCAAGGAGATCGTCGGGGGGAGTTTGTATCTGATTAACGGGCTGGTTGAGCAGGCGCCCGTCGCGGAACTGGGGTTTTCGCTGTGAGCTTCAGTTGACCGGTGGGTGGCAATCACGCTGTGAGAGGTGATCGTCCCGGGGCGAGGGAGCTTGCTCCCGCTGGGCTGCGTAGCAGCCCCTTTTAACAGCGCCTCGGTGTGCCTGGTTGATCGAGCGGGCTGGCTTGGGG
>NZ_JBHFJB010000064.1:26100-31783 GCF_057334555.1 Pseudomonas sp. AGC41 | reverse complement strand
CCCCCTCGCCACGAGCGGTTTCAGGGTTCCTTGCTCTCGAGCGTCTTGAGCTTGATCTCGGCCAGCGGGTGCCCGGCCTTCGCGGCCAAGGTCCACCAACGCGCCGCTTCGTCCGGATCCGGCGCCTTGGTGGTAGAACCTGCCAAGCTGATGACGCCGACCTGGTAAGCGGCCTTGCCGTCACCGGCCAGTGCCGCCAGGCGCAGCAGGCGAATGCCTTCTTCCCGTGCGCCGAGCCCTTGGCCGCGAAACGTCAGGATATGTCCGTAGAAGCTCTGGGCGCCGACGTCGCCCAGGTTCGCCATGCGCGCGAACTGGCCTTCAAGCCAGGCCCAGCCCCGCGGCTGCCGAACCAACCATGGCCAATGGAACAGCCGGCGCGCCAGCCAATAACCGGCCCGGGCCTTGATCCGCCAGAGCACTCAGGCCTCCGCCGATTCGGGGTACTCGTATTCGAACACCCGGACCACTTCCGATGCGTGCCAGGATGCGGCGGCGACGCCGTCGGAGGGGCCGGAAAAGCGCCCGAGGCGTTCAACACATTCGAAAAAACCGGTGCGTGGCAGGCGACTGGCCCCCTGGCTGATGACCAACGAACTGCGCAGTGGCTGTTCAGCCCGGGCGTCCAGCGCCGCCAGATGTTCGAGTGCGGCGGTCAAGGTCTGCATGGCCGGGCTGGGCAGCTGCAAGCGTTCCAGCAAGGCGCGGTACGTCAATAGATGGCGCTGGCGACGCGCCTGGTCCAACTCACCCAACAACCCGTCCCAATGTTGCCGACTGATGCGTACACTCACAATTCATCCCTCCAACCCGGCACCGTCAGTTCCCAGGCCAGACTGCGCTTGATCGCGGCATCGGGCTGACGCTCGCCGCTTTCGATCATGGCCAGATAAGACGGGCTGATGCCTACCGTGCGGGCCAGCGCCTCGATGGCGATGCCCTTCCCTTCGCGCAAACTGCGTAGTTGATCCAGGCCAGGGAGAACCTGGCCGGGCGCCGCTGCATGGCGGACCGTGGCTTCCAGCGGTGCTTGATTGACGCCGGCGGCCTTGAGCAGCGCCTGGTACTGATCCCACGGCAAAACCGCGTACTCGGGCTCTCCGTCGCGCGTGATTATTTGAATATCCATGATTACCCCGTAGGACAACGACACTTAGCGAGTCAGCTTTTTCCTTGGAAGTGTAATCCTAATAGCAGCTAAGGTCGCGGGGCGATGAAGTCTCGCAGGGAAACGGGCCGGATCAGGTTTTTTTCGGCCCTTGCAGCTGGAGTTGTTCCGGGGTGTCGGGAAGCCTTTCCACTCGCGCGAGCTTCTCCGGCGACTGCTGCTCACGCCAGGCACGGAAGGCGCCTAGCTCGTCGTCGAGGGTTTTCATGATCCAGGCCAGCACCGCGATGTCGTCGAACATGCCCAGCATGGGCAGCAAGTCGGGGATCGCATCCAGCGGGCTGAGGAAATACATGAGGCCCGCTACCACCGAGAGCATCGATTTGGCACTGACAGCGCGGTATTCGCCCCGCCAGTAAGCCAGGCACAAAGCCTGTAGCAGACGCAGGTCCTCCTTGAGCTTACCGAGGCGACCGCCCTCCCGGGCGCCCTTGCTCGCAACCGCGAACAGCAGCGTGGGCAGTCTGCCGCGGGCCAGGAGCCGTCCCGCCAAGGGCAGAAATCGGGCAAAATTCCACGGGGCCTTCATTTTTTCTCCCACTGAAATGTTATCCACACAAATTGTGGATAACCTTGTGAACAGAGCTGCATTTCAACGCTGCGCCCCCCGTTTCATAAGGGTCGGGCTTAGATCGGGCGTTTTTTACTCACATAAATAATCGGCAACCACCTACCCGACGGGTCGACCGCAACCAGCACAGCGCTGTACTGCCTATGACTGTAGCTTGCCCTGCGCGTTCGGTTTTTTTGTCTTGCCGAAAGCCAGATATAAAAACGCCCCGCAAAAAGCGAGGCGTTTTCGTCAAGACAGGCGCGATTACTTGGCTGCGCCTTCTTTAGCCGGATCCTTGATTGCCAGCAGCTCAAGGTCAAATACCAGGACCGAGTTGGCCGGGATGGCCGGGCTCGGGCTCTGAGCGCCGTAGGCCAGGTCGCTCGGGATGTACAGCTTGTACTTCTCGCCGACGTGCATCAATTGCAGGCCTTCAACCCAACCCGGAATCACGCCGCTGACCGGCAGGTCAATTGGGCTGCCACGTTCCACGGAGCTGTCGAACACAGTGCCGTTGGTCAGCTTGCCGGTGTAGTGAACGGTTACCACGTCGGTCGGCTTAGGCTGCGCGCCGCTGGCCTTCTTGACCACTTCGTACTGCAGGCCGGAAGCGGTGGTGGTAACGCCGGCCTTCTTGCCGTTTTCCTCAAGGAATTTCTTGCCGGCGGCTGCCGACTCTTCACTCATCTTGGCCATGCGCTCTTCGGCACGTTTTTGCAGTGCGGCAAAGGCTTCGACCAGTTCTTCGTCTTTCAGCTTCTGTTCTTTCTTGCCGACGGCATCTTCGATGCCCTGGGCGACTGCTTTGGAGTCCAGGTCATCCATACCTTCCTGAGCCAGGCTTTTGCCCATGTTCAGGCCAATACCGTAGGAAGCTTTCTGCGCCGGGGTTTTCAGCTCCACGCTGGTCTGCGAGTCACAACCCGCGAGTACCAGGCCAACCAGGGCTACCGCCGCCGCCAACCGATGCTGTTTCATGCTATTTCCTTGTTCATGCGCCTAAAGGGCAATCGAGTAAAGCCGCGAGCTTATCAGGCGGCCACGACCAATGGCTACCGGCATGTGAGCCACAAAGTGATGATAAGTTCAGGTCGGCAAACGCTTTTTGATCTTCGGCAGATGAAGCATCTGTCATCTGTTTCACAGACCGCCAGATCGCCCTCTACCCACAGCCATGGGGTAATGGCCACTTGCCGGCCAAGCGGCACTGAGGCATAAGGGCATATTAAAAAAACAAGGACGTAAACCGTGCGCCTCCTCTCTCGCTTTTTATTGCTGATCCTCGCGCTGGTCATCGTGGTCGTCGCCGTGGTGCTTTATTACGTGGCCAACCCGCGCCTGCCGGCCTACACGCCTGTCCAACAGGTGCACTACCTGGACCAATGGAGCGCCGCCGAGCGACAGACTTACTATTTCACGCCCCAGGGCACCCAGGTCAAAGGCCTGCGTTACGAGTGGTTCACCGCGCTTGAACTGCCGTTCTCGCAACAGCGCTTCGCTTCGCCGGAATACCTGGCGCGCTTCGGTTTCCTGGTCGATCCGGCGCAGAAAGCCACGCCGCTGAACCCCGGCAACTTACCGGTGGGCTTCACCCGACACCAGAACGCCGGCAGTAACGAGCAATACCTCGACATCACCTGCGCCGCCTGCCACACCGGCGAATTGCATTTCAAGGGCCAGGCGATCCGGATCGATGGCGGTTCGGCTCAACACGTATTGCCATCGACTGTTCCGACATTGCGCGGCGGCAGTTTCGGACAGGCATTGGTGGCAAGTCTCGCCTCGACCTACTACAACCCATGGAAATTCGAACGCTTCGCCCGCCAAGTGCTGGGCAATGACTATGACGCTCGCCATGAAGAGTTGCGCACGGCCTTCAAGGTTTCCCTGAATGCGTTCCTGCGCACGGCCTGGAACGACACCCATCGCGGCCTCTACCCCACCGAGGAAGGACCGGGCCGTACCGACGCCTTTGGCCGTATCGCGAATGCCAGCTTTGGCGATGCCATTTCGGCGGAAAACTACCGGGTCGCCAACGCACCGGTGGATTACCCACAGCTGTGGGAAATGTGGACGTTCGACTGGGTACAGTGGAACGGTTCGGCGCAGCAACCGATGGCCCGCAACGTCGGCGAGGCGCTGGGGGTTGGCGCCACGTTGAGTTTCTTCGATGCCCAGGGCAAGCCGCTGCAAGGCGATGCGCGCTACCCTTCCAGCGTGCGGGTGCGCGACCTGAACAAGATTGAAGAGACCTTGCAACTGCTCAAGCCACCCGTATGGCCGGAAGCGTTGCTGGGTTCGATTGACAAGCCCCTGGCGGCAAAGGGCAAGACGCTATTCGAGGAAAATTGCGCCGGTTGCCACGTGCCCAAAGTCGTCCAGGGACCTGACCGGCCAGTGCAACAGTTGCATATGCTGCCAGTGAAGGTGATCGGCACCGACCCGGGCACCGCGAACAATATTGCCGATCACCGTTTCAACCTGACCAGCCTGCAATGGGACCCGGCCGAACTGGCGAAGCTGGAAGTGCAACTGCACCCCGCCCCGACAGAGCCACTGGACCTCAGCCAGATCTCGGTCGCCAAGGGGTTGGCCTACGTCACGGCATTCGTCGAAAACCGCGCTTACCGGGATGCCGGCGTCACGCCGGTGGAACGTCCGGCACTGGACGGTTTCGGCCTGCCCATCGGCGTCCGTGAATTACGCGCCTACAAGGCCCGGCCGTTGGCCGGCGTGTGGGCCACACCGCCGTTCCTGCACAACGGCTCGGTGCCGACCATCTACCAGTTGCTCTCGCCGCAGGCCGAGCGGGCCACCACCTTTTATAAAGGCAGCTTCGAGTACGACCCGCAGCACTTGGGCTATCGCACCGAAGCGTTTGCCAATGCCTTCCTGTTCGACACCCGCCTCACTGGCAACCATAACAGCGGCCATGAATTCCGCGCTGGCGAGCGAGGCAATGGGGTCATCGGCCGTTTGCTGCAACCGCAGGAGCGCTGGGCGTTGCTGGAGTACTTGAAGGTGCTGGGCGGACCGCTGGAGTCGCAACTGTGATGATGAATCTTTCAGGTAAAAGGATTGCACCATGCTCATAAAGCTCTGGCTGCGCCTCGGCGCCTTTCTGGGCAAGACGCTCCTCTGGCTGCTGGGCATCGGCCTGCTCGGCTGGGCCCTGGCCACGGCCTGGTTCGCCTGGCAACACAGTGGGCCGGTCCCGGACAGCGAACAGATACCGCCCGGCGAAAGCGCCATGACCCAGGACATCATCCAGACCGCCATCCGCATCGTCGACCAGCACCGCGAAGGCACGCGCTACCTGCGCGATGCCCATGCCAAGGCCCACGGCTGCGTGATGGCCGAAGTCCAGGTGCCCGGTGATCTGCCGGCAGCGCTGCGCCAAGGCGTATTCGCCGAACCGGGCAAGACCTGGCAGGCGACGATCCGCCTGTCCAACGGCAATGCCTATCCACAGTTCGACAGCCTGCGCGATGCGCGAGGGATGGCCATCAAGCTGCTGGATGTGCCTGGCAAACAATTGCTCGCTGACCGGCAATCGAAGGGCGAGCAGGACTTTGTGATGTTCAATCATCCGAACTTCTTTGTCAGCGATGTCGCCGAATACCGTCAGAACGTGGCGGCCCAGGCTGACGGAAAAAAGGCGATGGCTTTCTTTCCGAGCCTGGACCCACGCAGCTGGCAGATCCGTCATCTGTTCATCGCCCTGGCGACACTCTCCCCGCCTCCGGCAAGCCCGACCCAGACCACCTATTTCTCGGTATCGCCGTACAAGTTCGGCGCGGCCAATGCCAAGTTTCGCGTCGCGCCGGATCCGGACAGCTGCCCAGCCTACACCCTGCCCAAGCAGAACCAGGACCTGCCGAATTTCTTGCGCAGCGCACTGACTCAGCAGTTATCCACAGACCGTGTGCCGGCGTGGTTTGTGCTGCAGATCCAGCGTCAGG
>NZ_JBHFJB010000064.1:25467-26051 GCF_057334555.1 Pseudomonas sp. AGC41 | reverse complement strand
CACCAGTATCGAGTGGCAGGAAAGCGATGCGCCATTCGAGACGGTGGCGCGAATCAAAGTGCCGGCCCAGGATTTCGACACGCCCAAGCTGAACCTGGCCTGCGACAACCAGTCGTTCAATCCGTGGTTTGGGCTCGAGGCGCATCGGCCTATTGGCGGTATCAATCGTTTGCGTAAAGCGGTGTATGAGGCGGTCAGCGATTACCGGCATAGTCGGAATGCTGAGCAGTAGGTGGTGGTGTGGTGCGGTGTGTATATCCGTTTCTGCGGTAACGGCTGCTTATGGTTTCGCCCTTACGGCGAGTCACTTTCAAAAAGCGTGAAAGTAACCAAAGCGCTTTTGCCCCACCACTCGGCACCTCGCCTAGGCTCGGTGTACCCTCTCTCCGGCATTGCTCCGTGGGCCCGCCGCGAAGGGCCGTCCCTGGCCCAGCGCGGCTATCCCGGCATCCATGCCGGGATGCCCACTACGCAACGCCTGCGTTCGGCCAGCGTGGTTAACGGGGCGCCGAAATCAACGTCCACCGCGAGGCGGCCTTCGAGCCGACCTGGTTTTGGTTGACCGTGTTCATCCTGTGGGAGCG
>NZ_JBHFJB010000064.1:12905-25447 GCF_057334555.1 Pseudomonas sp. AGC41 | reverse complement strand
CGCGAAAGCCGTGCCACAGTTGATGAAGATATCAGATTCGCGGGCCTCTTCGCGAGCAGGCTCGCTCCCACTCTTGGCTCTGCGTTCGGCCATGGATTTGTAGGCACCACAACACACCTGTGGGAGCGAGCTTGCTCGCGAAGGCGGTGGTATGGTCGATGGAGATGTCGAATGTGCCGGCCTTTACGCGGGCAGGCCCGCTCCCACAGGTGGATCGGAGTACGACTGGGAGAGCCAGGTCAGCTTTAAGGCCGCCTCGCGGTGGACAGTGGTGGGGCAAAAACGTTTACGCTTCATAAAAGTGAGTCGCTGTAAAAGCGAAACCGCCAGCGGCCACTACCGCAGAAACGGATATACACACCACTTTGAGAAAGACAGATATCGAAAGCAAAAAAAAACGGCGCCTTTCCCCTCTTGAAGGAAAAGCGCCGCTTCTGGCGGCTACCTGGCGTTCAGCGTTCCAGATACCAAATATGGCGCAGCGGACGGGACTCGAACCCGCGACCCCCGGCGTGACAGGCCGGTATTCTAACCGACTGAACTACCGCTGCGCGTAACATTGAAAGTTTGGTGGGTGATGACGGGATCGAACCGCCGACATTCTGCTTGTAAGGCAGACGCTCTCCCGGCTGAGCTAATCACCCTGCACTTTCGATGCGGGGCGCATTCTCTCACAGTTTTTTATAACGTGCTGATTTAATTGATAAATCCAGCAAAAAATGTGATTCACGCGCACCACAGAAACTCCAGAAAGCAAAAAGCCCGCGTTAGCGGGCTTTCTGTGGTGACCTGGCGTTCAGTGTTCCAGGTTACCGAATATGGCGCAGCGGACGGGACTCGAACCCGCGACCCCCGGCGTGACAGGCCGGTATTCTAACCGACTGAACTACCGCTGCGCGTAACACTTGGAGCGAATGGTGGGTGATGACGGGATCGAACCGCCGACATTCTGCTTGTAAGGCAGACGCTCTCCCGGCTGAGCTAATCACCCTTCGCTTTCGGTGTGGCGCGCATTCTACGGAGCAGTCCCTAAGCTGGCAAGCACTTTTTAAATTAATTTTTTCAGGCCTTCCAAAGGCTTAGCGAAGGGTTGGCCTATGGCGCCGCGAAGAGAATAATGCCCCCCTTTGTATAAAGGAGAGACTCACCCCATGTGGTTCAAGAACCTGCTTATCTATCGCCTGACCCAAGATCTGCCTGTTGATGCCGAGGCGTTGGAAACTGCACTGGCGAGCAAACTGGCGCGCCCCTGTGCGAGCCAGGAGTTGACCACTTACGGTTTCGTCGCGCCGTTTGGCAAAGGCGAAGACGCCCCGCTGGTGCATGTCAGCCAGGACTTCCTGCTGATTGCCGCACGCAAGGAAGAACGCATCCTGCCGGGCAGCGTCGTCCGTGACGCGGTCAAGGAAAAGGTCGACGAGATCGAAGCCGAGCAGATGCGCAAGGTCTATAAAAAGGAACGGGACCAGATCAAGGATGAAATCATCCAGGCTTTCCTGCCTCGCGCGTTCATTCGCCGCTCCTCCACGTTTGCCGCGATTGCGCCGAAACAGGGCCTGATCCTGGTCAACTCGGCCAGCCCGAAACGCGCCGAAGACCTGCTTTCGACCCTGCGTGAAGTCATCGGCACGCTGCCGGTGCGCCCGCTGACAGTGAAGACGGCCCCGACCGCGATCATGACCGACTGGGTCAAGACCCAGAAAGCCGCGGACGATTTCTTCGTGCTGGACGAATGCGAGCTGCGCGATACCCACGAAGATGGCGGCATCGTCCGTTGCAAGCGCCAGGACCTGACCAGCGACGAAATCCAGTTGCACCTGAACACCGGCAAGGTGGTGACGCAACTGTCGCTGGCCTGGCAGGACAAGTTGTCCTTCGTGCTCGACGACAAAATGGTGGTCAAGCGCCTGAAGTTCGAAGACCTGCTGCAAGACCAGGCGGAACAGGACGGCGGCGACGAAGCCCTCGGCCAACTGGACGCCAGCTTCACCCTGATGATGCTGACGTTCGGCGAGTTCCTGCCGGCGCTGGTTGAAGCGCTGGGTGGTGAAGAGATTCCGCAGGGGATCTAAAAGTAGCGGATAGCCCCTGTGGGAGCGAGCCTGCTCGCGAAAGCGGTATGACAGCCACAGCGATGTTGACTGACGCCCCGCTTTCGCGAGCCTGCTCGCTCCCACAATGGTATTCGGCGTTATTGATAACAAGGATCAGATCATGCGTGCACTGGCTGCATTGAGCCGCTTCGTCGGCAATACGTTCGCTTACTGGGTGTTGCTGTTCGCCGTCGTGGCGTTCTTTCTGCCGGCCTGGTTCATCGGTCTCAAAAGCGCCATTGTGCCGCTGCTCGGCCTGGTGATGTTCGGCATGGGCCTGGCGCTCAAGCTGGAGGACTTTGCCGAGGTGGCTCGCCGCCCAGGACGGGTGGCCCTGGGTGTGATTGCCCAGTTCGTGATCATGCCGGGGACAGCATGGCTGCTTTGCCAGGTGTTCAGCCTGCCGCCGGAAATCGCCGTCGGCGTGATCCTGGTGGGATGCTGCCCGAGCGGCACATCCTCCAATGTCATGACCTGGCTCGCCCGCGGTGACCTGGCCCTGGCCGTGGCGATTTCCGCCATCACCACCCTGCTTGCCCCGCTGCTGACCCCGGCGCTGATCTGGCTGCTGGCTTCGGCCTGGTTGCCGGTGTCGTTCTCCGCCTTGTTCTGGTCGATCCTGCAAATTGTGTTGCTGCCCATTGCCTTGGGCATCGTTGCCCAGCGCCTGTTGGGCGCGCGGGTTCGCCATGCCGTAGAAGTGCTGCCGTTGGTGTCGGTGGTCAGCATCGTGATAATCGTCGCCGCCGTGGTGGCGGCCAGTCAGGCGAAAATTGCCGAATCTGGCCTGTTGATCATGGCCATTGTCGTCCTGCACAACAGCTTCGGCTATCTGCTGGGGTATTTCACCGGTCGGCTTTTCGGGCTGCCGTTGGCCCAACGCAAGACGTTGTCGTTGGAAGTCGGCATGCAGAACTCCGGCCTCGGTGCGGCATTGGCCAGCGCACACTTCTCGCCGCTGGCGGCAGTGCCCAGCGCGCTGTTCAGCGTCTGGCACAACATTTCCGGCGCCCTGCTCTCGACCTGGTTCCGGCGCATGAGCGAAAAACAGGACCGCGAAGCGCTTGCCCGACAAACCGCGGACTGACCGGCGGACTTGACCGAATAGTCAGCATTGGGCACTCTTGCGCCCAATGCGGGGACGACCCCGCAACGCCATGAAGTTTTTATCCGGGGACGACCCCATCCATCGATGAGGTGTGTGATGTCCTGGATCATTCTGTTTTTCGCCGGCCTGTTCGAAGTCGGCTGGGCTGTCGGCCTGAAGTACACCGACGGTTTCAGCCGCCCGCTCCCCACCGCACTGACAATCGCCGCCATGGCGATCAGCCTCGGCCTGCTCGGCCTGGCGATGAAGGAGCTGCCGCTGGGCACCGCCTACGCGATCTGGACCGGGGTCGGTGCCGTGGGCACGGTGATCGCCGGGATCATCTTGTTTGGCGAGTCGATGGCGCTGATTCGGCTGGCCAGCGTTGCGCTGATCATTGTCGGGCTGATCGGGCTCAAGGTCAGCGCTTAAGCCACCGCCCATTCGCGAGCAGGCTCGCTCCCACATTCGACCGCATTCACTCGGTCAAAGGTGGGAGCGAGCCTGCTCGCGAAGAGGCCCGCAAAATCACCTGTCATCTGACCGCCCCGCGCAACTCTCCGACCAACGCCTGCAGCTTCGCCGGCTCCGCCGCCTCGACCGCCACCGCCGTCCCCGCCACCAACGTCACCCGCGACCAGAACCGCCGAAACAGCCCCTTGCTCGGATCGCGGCTGAAAAAGCTGCCCCACAAACCCTGCAATGCCAAGGGAATCACCGGCACCGGGGTTTCCTGCAGGATTCGCGTCAGCCCGCTCTTGAACTCATTGATCTCACCGTCAGCGGTCAATTTTCCTTCAGGGAAAATGCACACCAGCTCACCGTCCTTCAGATACTGGGCAATGCGGCTGAAGGCTTTTTCATAGATGTGGATATCTTCCTGGCGCCCGGCGATCGGAATAGTCCCGGCGGTGCGGAAGATGAAGTTCAGGATCGGCAGGTTGTAGATCTTGTAGTACATCACAAAGCGAATCGGCCGACGCACCGCGCCACCGATCAGCAAGGCATCGACAAACGATACGTGATTGCACACCAGCAACGCTGCGCCCTCATCCGGGATCGCTTGCAGGTTGCGATGCTCCACGCGGTACATGGAATGGCTGAGCAGCCAGATCATGAAACGCATGCTGAACTCGGGGACGATCTTGAAGATGTAGGCGTTGACACCAACGTTGAGCAGCGACACCACCAGAAACAGCTGCGGAATCGACAGCTTGGCCAGGCTCAGCAGGACGATGGAAACAATCGCCGAGACCACCATGAACAAGGCGTTGAGAATGTTGTTGGCGGCGATCACTCGCGCGCGCTCGTTTTCAACGGTGCGCGACTGGATCAATGCATACAGCGGCACGATGTAGAAACCGCCGAAGATGCCCAGCCCGAGGATGTCGATCAGCACCAGCCAGGCGTGGCCGAAACCCAGCACCTGGAGCCAGCCGTGGCCGTCGACGCTGGCGGGGATCCCACCGGAATGCCACCACAGCAGCAAGCCGAACACCGTCAGCCCGAACGAGCCGAACGGCACCAGGCCGATTTCCACTTTGCGCCCAGAAAGTCTTTCGCAGAGCATCGAGCCCAGGGCGATCCCCACCGAGAACACGGTGAGGATCAAAGTAACCACGGTTTCGTCGCCGTGCATCCATTCCTTGGCATAGGCCGGGATCTGGGTGAGATAGATCGCGCCGACGAACCAGAACCAGGAGTTACCAACGATCGAACGGGACACCGCCGGGGTCTGCCCAAGGCCAAGCTTCAACGTTGCCCAGGACTGACTGAAAATGTTCCAGTTCAAGCGCATCTGCGGCGAAGCTGCCGCCGCCCGCGGAATGCCGCGGCTGGCCAGGTAACCGGCCACGGCGACGCCGACAATCGCCACTGACACCACGGGCGCGTAATTGGCCGCGGACATCATGATCCCGGCGCCGATGGTGCCGGCGAGAATCGCCAGGAACGTCCCCATCTCCACCAGGCCGTTGCCGCCGACCAGCTCATCCTCGCGCAAGGCTTGCGGCAGGATCGAATATTTCACCGGCCCGAACAGCGCCGAGTGCGTGCCCATGGCGAACAGCGCCACCAGCATCAGCCACAGATGATCGAACAGGAAACCCACCGCGCCGACCGCCATGATCGCGATTTCGCCAAGCTTGATCAGGCGAATCAACGCATCCTTGGCGAATTTTTCGCCGAACTGGCCCGCCAGCGCCGAGAACAGGAAGAACGGCAGGATGAACAGCAGCGCGCAGAGATTGACCCAGATCGACCGATCACCTTCGATCGTCAATTTGTAGAGGATGGCGAGGATCAGCGACTGCTTGAAGATGTTGTCGTTGAACGCGCCGAGGGACTGCGTGATGAAGAACGGCAGGAAACGCCGCGTGCGAAGCAAGGTGAACTGCGAGGGGTGACTCATCTTCCATGTTCCTGAGTGGCTTGGACGCTTATTGGAATGACGCTTTTTCGATCCAGGCCACACATTACCTGTCTTTGACGATTATTTCCCCAGCCCCGCAATGCAAGGTGATACGAACAGCTCACCGTGCCAGGCGCCCAGCACCGTGCGCCGAGCGACGATCAGCCACATCACCGCCAACATCACCACCAGTGCGCAACCGAGCAGATTGAAAAAAACCAACCTCAGCAGGCTCGCCAGTTTCAGCGTGGTCAGTGCATACACGCCCAAGGGAAAGGTGAAACCCCACCAGCCGAGATTGAACGGGATGCCTTCGCGCAGATAGCGCGCGGTGATCAACAGCGCCATCAACATCCACCACAAACCCAAGCCCCACAGGGTGATGCCGGCCACCAGCCCCAGCCCCGAGGCGACCTCGCCCACGCCCGGCAAGCCATTGGCGGCGAAAATCAGCGGTGCCTCGCCACCCAGCAGCAACATGCCCAAGGCGCCCGTGCCGATCGGGCCCAGGGCCAGCCAGCTCGAAGCGGCCATGTTTTCGTGGGGCAGTTTGTGCAGGGCCATGCGCAGCAGCAGGATGGTCAGAATGCTGAACGCCACCGGCAGGGAAAACGCCCACAGCACATAGCTGGTGACCAATATGACCAATTGCGAATGGGCGTCGCCAAGGTGTGGCGCCAGCAGCCCGCCACTGGCAGCGGCAACCTCGGCGGCCACCACGGGCAACAGCCACACGGCGGTCATCTGGTCGATGCGATGTTCCTGGCGGGTGAACATCAGGAACGGAATCAGCACGCCGCAGGCCAGCGACATCGCCACGTCGATCCACCACAACACTTCTGCCACCGCCACCATGCCATCTCCCCAGCGCGGCAGCCCGAACACCAGAAAACCGTTGATGATCGTCGCCAAGCCCATGGGGATGGTGCCGAAAAACATCGAGACCGTTGAATGGCCGAAAATCCGTCGCGCCTCGTCGAAGAACAACAGCCAACGGGCGGTGTACACCCCGGTGAACAGTGCGAACAGGAAAATGTTGAACAACCACAGCCCTTCAGCGAATGCGTGCAATCCGGCATTGGCGCCTGGCACTTGCGCCAGGGCCAATGCCAGCACGCCAGTCCCCATGGTGGCGGCGAACCAGTTCGGGGTGAATTGTCGGACGACGTCCCAGGGGCCGGCCAAGTGGCTCAGCGGGGGTAAGCGGTTTTTCGCAGCGTGGCAAGTCATGGTCAATCCTCGTTAGCGGATGAGGTAAAGCCATGCTAGAACTGAAACGAATATCTATATAACGGGTAATTTCTCTATATCTATTCTGTTTCACCGATAAGCGCTTACGATCCCATTCCCTCCGCCAGCGGTTTTGCAGGCTGGCGCAGCAAGCCCGCCAGCGCGCCGACTGCCATCACAATCAGCACGGCGCCGTAGCCATCGGTGGTCGGAATCAGCCCGAAAATACGCGTCAGGTTTCCCGCCAGCAACGAAGGCAGGCTGAAGGCCAGGTAACTGAGCACGTAGAACGCAGACATCAGGCCGGCCCGTTCGTGGGGCAAGGCCAGCGGCATGATGCTGCGCAGGGCGCCGAGGAATCCCGCGCCAAAAGCGCTACCAGTGATCAAGGTGCCAATGAAAAACCACGGCAGACTGGCCGTGTGTACGGCCGTCAATACCAGGCCCAGGCCGAGCACCAATAGGCTGGCGCCAAGCCGCAGCATCGTCCTTGCCGCCCGGTTACGCAGCGTGTAGATCGACAAGGCGCCACTGAGGGTAAGCACAGCCACCAGCGCGCCGCCAATCAGGTTCGATGTCGAACCGGTAGCGGTCCGCACCAGTGATGGCGCCAAGGACAAATAGAATCCCCCGACGGCCCAAGCCGCCAGGTCCAGAGGCAATATCAGCCACAAGGCGCGCCGGGCCTGGACAGGTACATGCAAAGTCGGGCGCAACGATCGCCAGGCACCGGGCTGCGGGCTGACGCTTTCCGCCAGGCGCCACAGGTAAATCGCCTGGATGAGAAACAATGCCAGCAGCAGCCAATACGTCAATTGCAGCGGCATCGGCGCGAACTCAGCCAGCAGGCCGCAGCCCATCGCGCCACACGCCATGCCGAGCAATGGCGCCACGCTGGTGATCAGCGGCCCCTGCTGACGATCGAAGTCCAGCAACGCCGCACCCAATACACTGGTAGCCATTCCGGTGGCAAAACCTTGAATCAAACGCGCCCCGATCAACCAGGCGACGCTGTCGGCGTTGATAAACAGCAGCATCGCCAGCATGTTGAGCAGCAATGCCGCAAAGATCACCGGCTTGCGACCGAGGTAATCGGACAGCGAACCGACGACCAGCAAAGCCGCCAGCAGACTGAACGCGTACACGCCGAAGATCAGGGTCAGGATCGCCGGGGAAAACTGCATATGTTCCTGGTAGAGGTGATACAACGGCGTCGGCGCGCTGGACGCCGCCAGGAAGCCGAGCAAGGTGAGCGCCAGAAATATCAGGCTGGCGCGGGTCGAAGCTGGACGAGACATGGGCACGCTCCACAAGGCATTCACAAAAGCTAATTTTTTGCTTTTGCGGAGTGTGCTACCGGCATGCGCTTAAAGCAAATTCTTTGTGTTAAGGTCCGATTCATGGCTATCAAAGAAGGTTTACGCCCCGGCGGCAGAAGCGCCCGGGTTCAAGAGTCGATTCATTCGGCCGTTCGCGCGTTATTGCAGGAGCAGGATCGCGCCAGCCTGACCGTGCCGCAAATCGCCGCGCGCGCCGGGGTAACGCCGTCCACCATTTATCGGCGCTGGGGCGATCTGCAAGCACTGCTGGCCGATGTCGCCATCGCACGCATGCGCCCGGACGGCGAGCCGGCCAATACCGGCAGCCTGCGCGGCGACCTGCGTGCCTGGGCCGAGCAGTACCTGGACGAAATGAGTTCCGAGCCCGGCCGCAACATGATGCGCGACATCCAGGCCTGCGCCACGCCGGGCTATTGCGTGGGCATCATCAGCGGCCAGTTGCAGATCATCCTGGACCGCTATCCCGATGAGCCGAACCCGGGCATCGAGCGGCTGGTGAATGTGATCGTCGCGCCGACGGTGTTTCGTATCCTGTTCGCCACTGCCCCGCTGGAGGCTGAGGAGTTGTATAGGTTGGTTGATATCGCGTTGGGTCAATAGGGCCGCCTTCGCGAGCAGGCTCGCTCCCACATGGGATCTCCAGCGGGCATAAGATTTGTGTGCACCGCAGATCCACTGTGGGAGCGAGCCTGCTCGCGAAGAGGCCCGAAAGCACACCCGATAATCTGAGCATTCCACCCCACCCGCGACACCCGGCCACGCCCCGACCTTGGTCGACACTGACGAACCCGAGCGGGCATGCGAGACTGTCTTGCCGGGCCCAAGCCCGGGGATATTTGTCCGGGAGTTTCCATGTCGCTGTCCAGCGGGCTGATTGCCGTTGTCGCCCTGGCCTATATGGCCATCATGTTTGCCATCGCCTTCTACGGCGACCGACGCAGCACGCCGCTGCCGCCGCGCGTGCGGGCGTGGGTCTACAGTCTGTCGTTGGCGGTTTATTGCACCAGCTGGACCTTTTTTGGCGCCGTGGGCCAGGCCGCCGAACAGCTCTGGTCATTCCTGCCGATCTACCTCGGGCCGATCCTGCTGCTGGTGTTCGCGCCGTGGGTCCTGCAGAAAATGGTGATGATCAGCAAGCAGGAGAACATCACTTCCATTGCCGACTTCATCGCCGCCCGCTACGGCAAGTCGCAGTCCCTGGCGATTGTGGTCGCGCTGATCTGCCTGGTCGGCGTGCTCCCGTACATCGCCTTGCAGCTCAAAGGCATCGTGCTCGGGGTGAACCTGCTGATCGGTGCCGGCGCCGACGCCATGGGCACCCGGGCGCAGGACACCGCCCTGATCGTCTCGCTGATCCTGGCGCTGTTCACCATCGTCTTCGGTACCCGCAACCTGGACGCCACCGAGCACCACCGCGGCATGGTCCTGGCGATTGCCTTCGAGTCGCTGGTCAAGCTGTTCGCGTTCCTGGCCGTCGGCGCGTTTGTCACGTTTGGCCTCTATGACGGTTTTGACGACCTGTTCAACCAGGCAATGCTGGCGCCGCGGCTGGAGCAATACTGGAAGGAAACCATCAACTGGCCGTCCATGGTCGTGCAGACCGGCGTGGCGATGATGGCGATCATCTGCCTGCCGCGGCAATTCCATGTGACCGTGGTCGAGAACATCGACCCGCAAGACCTGCGCCTGGCCAAGTGGGTGTTTCCCGCCTACCTTGCGCTGGCCGCGCTGTTCGTGGTGCCGATTGCCCTGGCCGGGCAGATGATGCTGCCCAGTTCGGTGCTGCCGGATTCATTCGTCATCAGCCTGCCGCTGGCCCAGGCCCATCCGGCCCTGGCGGTGCTGGCGTTCATCGGCGGCGCATCGGCCGCCACCGGCATGGTCATCGTGGCGAGTGTCGCCCTGTCGACCATGGTCTCCAACGACATGCTGCTGCCCTGGCTGTTGCGCCGCAACAACGCCGAACGGCCCTTCGAGGTATTCCGCCAGTGGATGTTGTCGGTCCGCCGGGTGAGCATCGTCGCGATCCTGCTGCTGGCCTACGTCAGCTATCGGTTGCTGGGGTCGACGGCGAGCCTGGCGACCATCGGCCAGATCGCCTTCGCCGCCGTGACCCAATTGGCGCCGGCCATGCTCGGCGCGCTGTACTGGAAACAGGCGAATCGACGCGGCGTATTTGCCGGCCTCGCCACCGGAATTTTCCTCTGGTTTTATACGCTGGTGCTGCCGATCGCCGCCCACAGCCTGGGTTGGTCATTGAGCAGTTTTCCCGGCCTGGCCTGGCTGCACGGCAACCCGCTGGACTTGCCGATCACCCCGCTGACGCAAGGGGTCGTCTTGTCCCTGGCCGGCAATTTCATCCTGTTCGCCTGGGTCTCGGTATTGTCCCGCACCCGCGTGTCGGAGCACTGGCAGGCCGGGCGCTTCATCGGCCAGGAAATCAGCGCCCGCCCCAACCCGCGTTCGATGCTCGCGGTGCAGATCGACGATCTGCTGCAACTGGCTGCCCGATTCGTCGGTGAAGAACGTGCGCGGCAGAGCTTCATCCGCTTCGCCTATCGCCAGGGCAAGGGCTTCAACCCGAGCCAGAACGCCGACAGCGAATGGATCGCCCACACCGAGCGTCTGCTGGCCGGCGTGCTGGGCGCCTCTTCGACGCGGGCGGTGGTGAAAGCCGCAATTGAAGGACGGGAGATGCAGCTGGAGGACGTCGTGCGCATCGCCGACGAAGCGTCCGAGGTGCTGCAGTTCAATCGCGCGCTGCTGCAAGGCGCCATCGAAAACATCACCCAGGGCATCAGCGTGGTCGACCAGTCGCTCAGGCTGGTGGCCTGGAACCGTCGTTATCTTGAGCTGTTCAATTACCCCGACGGCCTGATCAGCGTCGGCCGGCCGATCGCCGACATCATCCGCTACAACGCCGAGCGCGGCCTCTGCGGCCCTGGCGAGGCCGAGGTCCACGTTGCCCGGCGCCTGCACTGGATGCGTCAGGGCCGCGCACACACCTCGGAACGGCTGTTTCCCAACGGCCGGGTGATCGAGCTGATCGGCAACCCGATGCCCGGTGGCGGCTTTGTCATGAGTTTCACTGACATCACCGCGTTCCGCGAAGCCGCCCAAGCCTTGACCGAAGCCAACGAAGGGCTGGAGCAACGGGTGGCCGAGCGCACCCGGGAACTGTCGCAGCTGAACCTGGCGCTGACCGAGGCCAAGAGCACCGCCGAAGCCGCCTATCAGTCCAAGACCCGCTTCCTGGCCGCCGTCAGTCATGACTTGATGCAGCCGCTGAATGCCGCGCGGCTGTTTTCCGCCGCGCTGTCCCACCAGCATGACAGCTTGCCCGGCGAAGCCCGGCAACTGGTGCAGCACCTGGACAGCTCGCTGCGTTCGGCGGAAGACCTGATCACCGACCTGTTGGACATCTCCCGCCTGGAGAACGGCAAGATCAACCCCGACCGCAAATCCTTCGTGCTCAACGAGCTGTTCGATACCTTGGGCGCAGAATTCACCGTGCTGGCCCAGGAACAGGGGCTCAAGTTCCGCGTTCGTGGCTCGCGTCTACGGGTCGACAGCGACATCAAGCTGCTCCGGCGGATTTTGCAGAACTTCCTCACCAATGCCTTCCGCTACGCCAAAGGCCCCGTGCTGCTGGGCGTGCGCCGCTGCCAGGGCGAGCTGTGCCTGGAGGTCTGGGATCGCGGCCCCGGCATCGCCGAAGACAAACAGCAGGTCATTTTCGAAGAATTCAAACGCCTCGACAGCCATCAGACCCGCGCCGAAAAAGGCCTCGGCCTGGGCCTGGCAATCGCCGACGGGCTGTGCCGCGTGCTTGATCACAGGTTGCGCGTGCGTTCCTGGCTGGGACGCGGCAGCGTGTTCAGTGTCAGCGTGCCGTTGGCCAGCACTCAGGCCGCCGCCCCCAGTGTCGCGCCCGAACCCAACGGCCACTTGCCGAGTGGCGCCCAGGTGCTCTGTGTGGATAACGAAGACAGCATCCTGATTGGCATGAACAGTTTGCTGACGCGTTGGGGCTGCCAGGTATGGACCGCGCGCAACCGCGAAGAATGCGAGCGCTGGCTCGCCCAGGGCGGACGTCCGCAACTGGCCCTGGTGGATTTTCATCTGGACGACGGCGAGACGGGTACCGCGCTTATGGCCTGGCTGCGCACGCGCCTGGGCGAACCGGTGCCGGGTGTGGTGATCAGTGCCGACGGCCGGCCGGAGACGGTGGCGCAAGTGCATGCGGCGGGGCTGGATTACCTGGCCAAACCGGTGAAACCGGCGGCGTTGCGGGCGTTGTTGAGTCGGCATTTGCCGTTGTAATCAAGGAGGCACGGTCTCCCTGTGGCGAGGGAGCTTGCTCCCGCTTGGGTGCGCAGCAC
>NZ_JBHFJB010000064.1:11341-12836 GCF_057334555.1 Pseudomonas sp. AGC41 | reverse complement strand
CCCCCCCCCCCCCCCCCCCCCCCCCCCCCCCCACGGGGGTTGCTTTCAGCCTCGGGAGTGCTTCAGCCTTGGGTGTCCGTGCTGGGTTCTTCCGCTACCTCAGGCAGCCCATCCACATCCGCCATCGCGCGCTCCAGCAGCTCCGTCGGCAAGCTCTTGCTCGCCCGGGCACCGAGCAGCTTGAGTTGCTCGCTGCGGCTGATCAGGTTGCCGCGCCCTTCCGTCAGCTTGTTGCGCGCGGCGCTGTAGGCTTTGTCCAGTTGCTGCAGGCGACTGCCGATTTCATCAAGATCTTGGATGAACAGGACGAACTTGTCGTACAGCCATCCGGCGCGCTCGGCAATTTCCCGGGCGTTCTGGCTCTGGCGTTCCTGTTTCCACAAGCTGTCGATGACCCGCAACGTCGCCAGCAGCGTCGTCGGGCTGACGATCACGATGTTGCGGTCGAAGGCTTCCTGGAACAGCGTCGGCTCGGCTTGCAGCGCGGCGGAAAACGCGGCCTCGATCGGCACGAACAGCAACACGAAATCCAGGCTGTGCAGACCGTCCAAGCGCTTGTAGTCCTTGCCGGCCAAGCCTTTTACGTGGGCTCGCAGCGACACGACGTGCTGCTTGAGGGCGAGCTGGCCGATGGCGTTATCGTCAGCGGCCACGTATTGCTGATAAGCCGTGAGGCTGACCTTCGAATCGACTACTACCTGTTTGTCGCCGGGCAGATAAATCAACACGTCCGGCTGGAAACGCTCACCGTCCGGGCCTTTGAGGCTGACTTGGGTCTGGTATTCGCGGCCCTTCTCCAGGCCGGCGTGTTCGAGCACCCGCTCAAGGATCAGTTCACCCCAGTTGCCCTGGGTTTTCTGTCCCTTGAGGGCGCGGGTAAGGTTGGTGGCTTCATCGCTCAGGCGCAGGTTCAATTGCTGCAAGCGCTCAAGCTCCTTGCCCAGGGAGAACCGCTCCCGCGCCTCGGCCTGATAGCTTTCCTCGACACGTTTTTCGAACGACTGGATGCGCTCCTTCAGTGGATCGAGCAACTGCCCCAGGCGCTGCTGGCTGGTTTCGGCGAAGCGCTGTTCACGTTCGTCGAAAATCTTTCCGGCCAGCTCGGCGAACTGCGCCCGCAGTTCGTCGCGCGAGCCTTGCAAGTCATTGAGACGCTGTTGATGGCTTTCCTGCTGCTCGCGCAGCTCGGCGTGCAACGAAGCCGCCTGGGCGTCGAGGCGCCGCAGTTCCGCTTCCTTGTTGGCCCGTTCGAGATTCCAGGCGTGGGCCGCGTCCCGGGCGTTGTCGCGCTCGATCTGGAGCAATTCGACTTCACGACTGGCCGCCGCCAGCTCGGCCTGTTTGGCGGCATTGGCCTGGCTCAGGTCACTGATTTCGTCGCGGCAGGCATCCAGCTGGGCGTTCAACCCGTCGTGGGCCATGTGCGCGGTCGCCAGGCGCTCTTCCAGCAGGGCGAGTTCGGTCTGCGCCGCGCTGGCCTGGCGTTGCAGGTGCC
>NZ_JBHFJB010000064.1:2709-11321 GCF_057334555.1 Pseudomonas sp. AGC41 | reverse complement strand
GGTGCCAGGCCAGCGCCAGCAATGGCAGCGCAGCGGCCGCCAGGCCAAGCAACAGGCTGGTCAAATCCATAGCCATGAGAATTTCCGCGGATGAAATAAAGCCCGAAGGTTAACCAAGCAACCCGGTGTTGCCCAGCTCAGTCTTCGATTTCACCCAGCGCCTGGCGCGCGCGGTGATCGCCTGCCCGGGCAGCCTGGCGCAATAGATCCTGGCCGATACGCCGGTCCCGAGCGTTACCGCATTCGCGGCACATCAGCTGGCCGAGACGGCTCTGAGCCGCCACCACGCCTTCACGGGCCGGTTGCTTGAGCAGGCGGCCGGCCAGGTGCTTGACGCTAGGGCTTTCGCCCAGGCGCGGGCTGTCGAGTAACCATTCGGCCACGCGCATCGAGATACGCTTGGGTGGAGTAACACCGTGGGGTGTGGAGGTAACAGGATTTGATACTGAGCGGAACTTCATAACGTACTACGGTGACAGGTCAGAAGGCGCGCCACTCTACTCCTTTTTTCGTACGGGTAAAGTCGAAAAAAACCAGCACGCCCGTCCTAGAGCAAGCGCTTGGGACAATCCACAGAAGCTGTGGATAACTCAGTGGACAACCTAGCTTGAACTCGCCGCAAGCCCTGTGGAACGGGGCCTGCGCTCAAACTGACGATTTTTTCACCAGCTAAAAAAAGCGATGTTTTTCATTGACTTAAATTTTGGATACAGGCACCCACCTCAGAATGTTCCTACATGACAGTTCGGTGACAAGCCTCGCCGCAAGTGTGCACAAGTAACACGCGAACGGTTATATCGCCGCGCTTTTTGAGGCATTCGGAGAGGTGGGGCCTGGGGATAACCCGGGAAAGCGCTTGGCTCATCGCCCGGGCTGGTCAGCCACGGAAGGCCGAGCGCGGCGTCCCACTGGTCGGATTTGAATATTTTTTGATCACCAGCCTTCCCTTCGGTAATCCGATCCGTTAGTATCCGCGGCGTTAGTACCAAGCTGAAAGTCAATTCCGGGTCGAACACATCTCCACGGTCAGCCACCCTCAAGGGCAGCCTCACCGATAAAAAGAGACCGACCCCCTCGATGGTTTCCAGGTAAATCCTGCGTCAGCACTGCCTTTGATCGAATGCAAAGGGTGTCTGCCAGGCTCGTTACTCTGACCGAACCAACCTGCAAAATTGATCAGGATCTTCACCCCGGGCCCAGAACCTTTGCCCTTGATGTGTTGCCTGCCCTCCTAAGTACCTACCTGCCAGCCCAAGCGCGCCTTTTTATAGCGCTCAAACTGGCTGCTTTGTTCCAGTCGGGTTCTTCGTTCGACCAATGGTGGTCGACGTTACTGGAACGTTTTAACGCGGCACGGTTCTTAACCGTGTCATTTGCAGGAACACCCATAACATGTCTACTCAAATCCATACCCAGGATGCCATCCGCACCCTGACCAACGCTTTTGCACCAATGAACTGCCTGATCATGGCCGCTCGCAAAGGCTGCTTCAGCTTCACGCTGGTCAACGAACACGGCATCGCGCGTCACAGCGAACGCCTGTATCCCGACCAGTACTCCAGCGCAGAGCCGCTGCAGGCCGTGATCGAGCGTACCCGCCAGGCACTGGTTGCCTGATACGCCCGCAAAGCTGAAAACCCGAAGACCCCGCCCGAAAAAGCGGGGTTTTTTATTGCCTGGCATTTCTCGATAAAGCGCAACGGCTTAAGCACAAAGCGCTATAACAGTCATAACCGTTCGACGAAGATGGTTTAAAAACAGTCCTTTACAGCAGGGATATGACACTACACTTCAAGTCAAGCGGCCTGATCCGCTTCCGGCGGAGCCTGAACCGATTCACTGCTGCCAAGCCCACATCTTCAGGCTTCGCCTTTTTTACCGTCTCGAGGGTTTTATGGGTATCGCTGCCAGCGAACTGTGTCGATACGTGATCCGCCCGACGCTCCTCTACCTGGGGAGCCACAGCACGACGGCGGAAACCCTGCTGCTGGGGATTGCGGCCAGCCAGTCCGGCCTCGGCGCGGCGTTGCACGACCGGCGCGGGCACGGCTTGTACCGCATCACCGAACCTCGCCACCAAGCCTTGTGGGACGATTACCTCGCGCTGGATCCGGAGCGGGCCAGCCTGGTACGCGGCCTGGCGAGCCAGCATGCATTCTTGAGCGGTCCCCACCTGGAACTGACCGTCAATCTGCGCTACGCCACCGCCATTGCCTGGCTGCTGGTGGAAGAACAGGCCACGCCGCTGCCCGAGGCCGGCGACCTGCTGGGCATGGCGCGCATCTGGCGACAGACTTTTCACCCTCAGGGGCGCCTGCGGGATTTCACGTGTGCCTGGCAAAACTGCGTTTCACCACTGAATCAGGTCGCTTGCTGAATGGAAAATCAGAAAGTTCCTACAACTTCAGCAAACTCGGTCGGATTGTCCTACAAAACCCCTCTAAATCAAGCCATACAAGCTATAGCGCTTACAGGAAAATGTTGGTAATTTTCGCGTCGGTGATCACCTGGAGTTCTAACAATGAAAAAAATGATGCTCAAAACCACCCTTGGCCTTGCCGTTACCTTGGCATCCAGCCAACTCTTCGCCAGTGGTTTTGCCCTGAACGAACAAAGCATCAGTGGCATGGGCACTGGCTTCGCGGGTCGTTCTTCTTCTGCCGATGATGCAAGCACCGTGTTTGGCAACCCTGCCGGTATGTCGCGCCTCAAGCGCGAGCAAGTGACCGGCGGCTTCGCCGTGATCGACGCGTCCACCGATATCAACGATGCCAGCGGTACCCGCTCCGGCACCAACGACGGCGACATGGTCCCGTTCACCGGCGTTCCGATGGGCTACTACGTCAAGCCTATCGATGAAAAATGGGCATTCGGCCTGGGCGTCTACGCCCCGTTCGGCCTGATCACCGACTATGAAAACAGCTTCCAGGGCCGCAACTTCGGCAGCAAGAGCGAAGTGAAGGTCGTGACCTTCCAGCCAACCATCAGCTATGCCTTCAACGACAAGGTATCGATCGGTTTCGGCCCGACCATCAACCGTATTTCCGGGTCGCTGGAATCGGCACTGACATTACCCGCTCCGTTGCCGGGCACCGAAGGCAATGTGAAGATCAAGGGCGACGATATTGGCTATGGTTACAACATCGGTCTGCTGGTCCAGGCGACCGACACCACTCGCATCGGCCTGACTTACCACTCCAAAGTCAAATACAAGCTCGAAGGCCATACTGAAGTGACGCCGGGCGCTGGTGTTCCTGGCGCATTTCTGCGCGGTGCACGCTACGACGCTTCGCTGGACATCACCACGCCTGAATCGGTGGATTTCTCGGTTACCCAGGAAATCAACGATGCCTGGACCGTCTATGCTGGCAGCACCTGGACTCGCTGGAGCCGCCTGAAAGACATCACCGTGGACAACGAGGGCGTCACCACAGGTGGTGGGCTGCTGGCTCCAGGCATCGTCACCACCATTACCGAAGAACAGAACTGGCACGACACCTGGGCCTACGCCATCGGTACGTCCTACCAGTTGAACAAGCAATGGGTACTGCGCACCGGCCTGACTTTCGACCAGTCGCCCACCAACAACGAAGACCGCTCGCCACGCATCCCTACCGGCGACCGGACCATCTTCAGCCTGGGCGCCGGTTGGAGCCCGACCGACGACCTGACCATCGACGTGGCCTATTCCTACCTCAAGGAAGAAAAAGTCAACATCAACCGCAGCAACCGTCTTGGCCAAGCCTACAACGCTGAATACGAAAACAGCGCCAACGGTTTTGGTGTCGGTGCAACCTACCGCTTCTGATGATTCACGGCGAAGCTGAACACTTCGCCAGCTGAAGCGAAAAAAAGCCCCGCGCTCTGCAAAGAGGCGGGGCTTTTTCGTGGCTGGCGGTCAGGGTTTCGAAGCGATGGCCGTTTCCACGGCCTTGATGAAGTCAGGATCGTCGGGTTTGATCCGGCTGGAAAAACTGCCGACCACCCTGCCCTGGCGATCTACGACGTACTTGTAGAAATTCCATTTCGGCGCGCTGGACTGCTCGGCCAGATGCCTGAACAAGGGGATCGCGTCCGCGCCGCGCACCGGCTGCGGCTCGGTCATGGTGAAGGTCACGCCGTAATTGACATAGCAGACCTTGGCGGTTTCCGCGCCATCCTTGGACTCCTGCTTGAAATCGTCGGAGGGTACGCCCAACACTTCCAGCCCTTGCCCCTTGTAGTGTTGGTTCAACGCTTCGAGGCCTTTGAACTGCGGCGCAAAACCACAGAAGCTGGCGGTGTTGACCACCACCAGGGGCTTGCCGGCGAAGCGCTGGCACAGGTCGATGGTTTCCTTGGCCCGCAGCTTGGGCAGCGAGCCCTCCAGCAGCGGCGGACAATCAGCCGCCCAAACTTGCCCGGCCGCAGCCAGCAACAGGGTGGGAACAGCAAGCCAGCGCATCAGCATGTCGGATTTTCCTTAAAAGCCTGTCAGACCAGGACGTTACTCTGCCCGCCCGACGCCGTCCATTGTTCAGCAGTTACCCATGCCCAATTGCATCAACGCCAACCCGCCCTGGTGCCAGCCCCACCAGGCGCAGGCCAGCAACAGCGCGGCGCCGGCCGCGATCAACCACGGGCCGACGCGACTCATATTGCACCGGCCTGCGCTTGCAGCCGCGCCACCGGAAGCTCGCGCACCGGCCAGTTCAATGCCGCCGCCAACAGGCTGAGCAGGATCGACACTTGCCAGATCAAGTCATAGCTGCCGGTGCGGTCGTACACCACCCCGCCCAGCCAGCCACCGAGGAACGAGCCCAACTGGTGGAACAGGAACACGATCCCACCGAGCATCGAGAGGTTGCGCACGCCGAACAAGGTCGCGACCGTACCGTTGGTCAACGGCACCGTCGACAACCATAAAAAGCCCATCGCCATGCCGAAGACATACGCCGTAGCGGTGGTCACCGGCAGCCAGAGGAACAGGCCGATCACCACTGCTCGCGCCAGGTACAGCCCGGTCAGCAGCCGCGGCTTGGACATGCGTCCACCCAGCCAACCGGCCGTGTAGGTACCGAAGATATTGAACAGCCCGACCAGCGCCAGCACCGTTGTGCCGACACTGGCCGGCAAGTGCTGGTCGACCAGGTAGGCCGGCAGATGCACGCCGATGAATACGACCTGGAAACCACAGACAAAAAAGCCCACGGCCAGCAACCAGAACCCAGAATGACTGCAAGCCTCGCGCAACGCTTCGGACAGCGTCTGCTCGTGGGCGGACAGCGGCGCCGGTGCGTCCTTGAGCATGCTCACCAACGGCACGATCAACGCCACCAACAGGCCCAGCGCCAGCAGCGCGGCGGACCAGCCGAGCCAGCCGATCAGGCCCAGTGTGCCCGGCAGCATGGCGAACTGGCCGAAGGAGCCGGCGGCGCTGGCGATGCCCATGCCCATGCTGCGTTTTTCCGCCGGCACGGCCCGCCCGACGACGCCAAGGATCACCGAGAACGAGGTGCCGGACAGCCCGATGCCGATCAACAGGCCGGCGCTCAACGACAGCGACCAGGGCGAGTCGGCCAGGCCCATGAAGACCAACCCGAGCGCGTAGAGAACGCCACCGATCAGCACCACCTTGGCCGCGCCGAAGCGATCGGCCAGCGCACCGGTGAACGGCTGCGCCAGGCCCCAGATCAGGTTCTGCAAGGCAATCGCAAAGGCAAATACCTCACGGCCCCAGCCGAAATCCGCACTCATCGGCGCCAGGAACAGGCCGAAGCCATGCCGCACGCCCAGCGACAATGCCAGGATCAGCGCACTGCCCACCAGGACCCAACCACAGGTACGCCACATCGATGTCATTGTTGTTCTCCGGTCGCGGGTATATACCCACTTATCATCGGTCGAAGCGGCGTTACGCCAGTTCATCCAGCAAGGCCAACAGGGCCGCGCGCTTTTGTGCGCCCAGCTTGTCGATCAGTTTCTGTTGCGCCGCCTCCCAGGCCGGCTGCGCCGCCGCCAGTCGGGCACGCCCAGCCTCGGTGAGCACGACGATACGATTGCGCAGATCCTCGCCCTCGGCCAGCTTCACCAGCCCTTCGCCTTCCAGCACCCGCAGGTTGCGCCCCAGCGTGCTGCGGTCCAGGCCCATGGCCTCGGCCAGGGAAGAAATACTCGGCTGGTCCAGACGCGCCAGGTTGTTCAGCAAAGAATACTGGGCAACGTTGATCCCGAAGCCGTCGAGGGCGCCGTCGTAATACCTGCTGACGCCACGGGCGGCACGACGCAGGTTGATACACAAACATTGGGAAGGAAGCATGGTGCGTGTATATACCCGCGATGAATTTAGCGCAAGTTATTCAGGAAGTTTCTGGCCGCGCGCGGCCTTGTCATGAAAAGCTTTTTCCCTGCAACCTGCTTAACGTCCGCACCTGTCAATCCTGACAGGTTCCGCCGCGATTGAATCCAGATATAAGGAGGTATACCCAGTCCTACCAAGGTCTGAAGGGGGCCGTGCAAGCAACGCCGGGACTGCACGCGTTCACATCATTGATGAATGGGAGATTCAATCATGTACCAAGCCACTGCTGTTTCAGGACGTTCGCCGACAGCCTCTACCCACCTGCGCGGCGCAGAATGCAACGAAGCCCAGGCCATCAGATTGACCAATCGGGAAAAGGAATTCCTGCAATGGAGCGAGATCGGCAAGTCCTCCTGGGAAATCGCCAGGATCGCCGACTGCAGCGAAGCCAATGTCAATTACCATTTCAATAACATCCGCCGAAAGTTCGGCGTCAGCTCGCGGCATCTCGCTGGAAAAATTGCCCGGGAGCAAGGCTTGATCTGATGCAGGCTGGCGTTTCGACCCGGTATAGATGTCAGCTTGCGCGCAGCGGCGCCAAGCTGACGAAAACCCTTTAACCAGCTTGCTGCCGACATGCTTGCGATTTTCATTGATCAGATACCCTTGCGGACCGCCGCTGCCAAGTCCGTTACAGCAGGGCTGAACTCGACATTCTGAAACGGACAGAACATCTTTTCCTTTCTCCTCGCCACTGCGTCGATAGATCCCTCAGGCTCATTAGAAAATTCCTACATACCAGTCCTACTCAGTTCCATACCCTCTGTCACCGGCGCGCTTCATCACTGTAGTGAAGCCCAACGACTCCCGCGGAGCGCCACCGTTACTTGGCAAAAAGCCTCTTGACCCATCAACTCAGGAAAGTCCATCCATGAAACTCGCAGCATTGATCCTCGCACTCGCCAGTACCTCAGCCCTCGCCACAGACGGTACCATCAATTTCTATGGCCAGATCAAAGGCGGTACTTGCCCGATCGAAATCATCGACCCGATTTCCGGCAGCGTCTCCAACCTGGTCCAGCTCGGGAGCGTGCTCGCCACTCAATTCAGCGGCCCGGGCAGCGAAGCGGGCTCACGCGCCTTTGGCATGCGCATCACGCCGGGCACGAACTGCACGATTGCGCCAGGTTCAACCGCCAGCATGACCTTCACCTCGCTGCAAGGCGGAGCCGGCAGCGGCGGCACCCTCTATGGTCTCAAGCCCGGCGGCGCCGAGGGCGTTGCCATCAGCATCAAGGACCGCAGCGGGAACGTGGTTCCGAATGGCGTTGCATCGGCCGATTTTCCGCTGAGCGACACCGACCCAACCAACATCAACTTCCTGGCTGCTTATCAAGCCACCACTGGCAGCGTCACACCCGGCCCCGCCGAGGCAGACATTACGTTCAGTGTCGCCATCAACTGATAACAAGCGCTTTGCATGACGCCTCGGCATCATGCAAAGCCTCCTTGAGCCTTGATTTTCCCATGCCTATTTTCACGCTCAAAAGCCTCATTAGCCTACCTCGTCCGAGCGTCTGCCTGGCCGTATTGGCGTTCGCCGCGTATCAGCCCAATACACACGCCGCCTTGATGCTCAATGGCACCCGTGTGATTTACAACAGTGATAAACGCAGCACATCGGTGATCGTGGGGAACCCCAGCGAGCAGATCTTCGCCGTTCAAAGCTGGATCAACACCGAGGCCGACAATGTCACTACCCCCGTCCCCTTCATTGCCGCCCCGGCCTTGTTCAGGCTTGATCCTGGAAAGGAACAGCTGGTTCAAGTCAATGGCTTACCCAACCAGTTACCAAGGGATCGTGAATCTTTGTTCTATCTCAATGTGCAGGAGATTCCCCAGGCCGGCTCGACCGGCAAGAATATACTCAGCATTGCCCTGCGCACGCGCATAAAACTGTTCTATCGGCCCGCCGAACTCAAGGACACACCCACCGAACGTCTGGCGGACTTGCGATGGTCGTTGGAGCAGATAAATGGAAAGCCTCATCTGGTGGTGAACAATCCAGGGCCTTTCCACATCTCGTTCAGCCAATTGGAAGTGCACAGTGCAAACCAGCGTGAAAAACTCCAGCGGGCGGACATGGCCGCCCCGCTTTCACGTCAGACGTTTGCCTTGGCGACAATCAAGCCTGCCGACGACCTTGAAGTCACTTTCACCGCCATCAACGATTACGGTGGCCACAGCCGGCCGATCAGTGCTCCGGTACAGACAGCGCCCTGATGGCGAACCACAGACCGGGCAGGGAAGGCCCCGCTGTCGAAGCGGGGCC
>NZ_JBHFJB010000064.1:0-2688 GCF_057334555.1 Pseudomonas sp. AGC41 | reverse complement strand
CGAAGGGGGCCCAACACCTCACCGAGCGTCGGCAACCTCGATCAAACGTCCCAAGGCGTCGTAATCCAACGCGCGGCCCCATTCATCGCGCGTCATATTGCCGTCGGCATCGTATCGAAGCACAATCGCCGGAGGATAATCGCCATGAGAATTGGTCATCCGGCTCAGCTGTGCCGGGTCTGCACCGTCGAAAAAATACCTGGCGTCGTTAGCACCTTCTGGAAACTCTGTTTGGACACGGATCATATTGTCCAGCGCATCAAAGCGGAACGTCTGCGCCTTGATCAACTTGCCATAAGGGTCAGTCGGTAGCTGGGTTCCAACGCACAGGTAATTGGTCAATCGTCCTCGCAAATCGTATTCATAGGTTTCATCGCGCAGCAGCAGGCGGCCTTCGCTCAGGCTTCTGTGCTCCAGGGCATCCACCGCGTTGTATTGCTGATGCAATCGCTGCTGCCAACCTGGGCTTTCGAAAATACGCAGGGTCTCACGGTCGAACTCGTCGTATTGCAGCTCAACACGCAATTGCAGAGCATTGTCGTGAGTCTCGATTGTCCGGCTCCGTCCCAGCTCATCGTAGGTGAACTGCGACTGGGTAGAACCAAGCTGGGTGGAAGTGACGCGCCCCGCCCCTTCATAGTCCCCATCGTCGTCAGCCCTGTCGTCATAGACATAGTCCTGGGTTTGCCCGAGCACATCGGTGTAGCTCAGTAATCGGCCGCGCAAGCTGTAGATATAACTCATCTCGTGTTGCTGGCCATTTTCATGACGGGTTTCGCTTTTCAACTGGCCATTACTGAAATACTCCCGAATCAATTGCAGCTCTCCCTCCCGGCAATTAAGCAAACGGGCATTCTGGTTATCGTACACGTAGCTGGCCTCGCCGCTCGGCAGCAGCCGTAGCGTTGGCTCTTCGCCGAGTTGCAGCTGATACTCGTAAAATATTTGCTGGCCCGATGCAGTCGTTACTGACTCAGGCTGCAACTGGCCCGGCTTGTACGCCATGTGGCGGATACGGCCGCCGGTATTCGAGAGGATCCTGCGATCGAGCCCATCGAACCATTGCTCACCCAACACCACTGCATCTACGCTGATTTTGGTCGGCAGGTCTGCACTGCTGTGTTCGGCATAGGTGCGGGTTACCTGGGCGCCGCCGGGCAGGACGGTCAAGGTCATCCGGTCGTCGGCATCGTAACTATATTCCGTGACGGCATCGCGCGCGTCGGTCTCCCGAACCGTACGCCCCAGCCCATCATAGTCATAGCGGTGCACGCTGACAGACCGCCCTGACAGATCGAAACGTTCGACGCGTAGCGGCTTTTCGAATTTTCCCACCCAGGTTTTTTCCGTTCCGGTGCGCAATGTTGCATCGTCGGAGCTTTGTCGCCAGGTACTGACGATCGGGTCTACCTCGTCACCGATCGGGTCGTGCATTTCGAACGTCTTTACCTTGTCCGGCCCCGTCGTACAGCACTGCTGTCCCCAGTCATCGAACTCGTAAGTAGTGACCAAACGCAGTGTCCGCGCCTGCAGCCAGTCGAATTCGACTTCCGCCACCAAGTTGCCCATGGCGTCATGGTGCGCTTCATAAATTTCTCGCCAGGGTTTTTGTTCAGGGTCACCATCGACATCCTGGCGATCTTCGCGAATTGCCCGATTAAGCCCATCGACCAGCGTACGAGTTTCTACGCCCTTGACATCGGTAAGATGCTGGCTTGCTTGCTGGCCGTCCTGTGCCGTCAAGGCGTATGCGTAATAGCGAGTAGCCGCGTACTCGGTTCCAGGCGCCACGGTTTCACTGGTTGCCCGCTGCAACGCATCGTACGTGGTACGGATCTCCATATCATTGTCATCCCGCCTGAGCAGGGCCTGACCATGGATAAGCGAATCCTGTGTGGTGATTACATTCTGCACGTGACGAGGGCTGCCCATCTGGTCAGGCTCGCCATGATCGAAGCCGATCAGCGTCTCCAGCGTCTGCAGCACAGTCTCGTCAACCAGGCGCCCCACGGGTTTGCTGTACTCGAACGTCCTCTTGGTAACGTTTCCGTTACGCTGGTCGGATTGCCCCAGCACCCGGCCATGGGCAAACACGTCAGTGGGATTGTCAATGTAATCATGGTGGACTTCATGCAACACCGTTTCCACCTCACCCAGCACCTGCGCCCGGGTTTCACTGTCCACCAGTAACCCGCCCTTATCGAGACTCCCGGTCAGCGGCGGCAGCTCGATATAGCGGTACCGCGTGCGCAGCACCGGGGCCTGCCCTTCATGGCCCTGCGCCGGGTACACGGTCTTGCTGCGCAGGTTGCGCACAAACCCCTGGGGGTCGGGGGGGCAGCCATCGTCGCCTGCGGCCGGGTAATATTCGCTTACGATGCAAATGCCGTTGTGCTGGCACTCTTGCAGCAGGTTGCCGAAGTTGTCATAGGTGGTGCTCAGGATCTCGCTGCGGGCCTGGCTTGCGTCGTCCGCCAGCTCCCAGCGTTTTTCCACGGTCTTGGGCAGTTGGAAGTACGCCGGCTGTACATCGAAGCTGCCGGGGACGTTGTGGTAGGTAGTCTTCACCCTTTGCACGGCGTTGCCCTGGGTGGTGGTCTCCTCGGTCATCAGGTGAAAGTTGTTGAAGGTGCGTTGCACCGTGCGCAGCACCTTGCCGTCGACCATATGGCTGGCGGTTGAGCCGTA
>NZ_JBHFJB010000063.1:9181-9684 GCF_057334555.1 Pseudomonas sp. AGC41 | reverse complement strand
CCCGACCAGCGGCCCCGCGCCGGCAATGGCCGCGAAGTGGTGGCCGAAAAGGATGTGCTTGTTGGTCGGGACGTAGTCCAGGCCATCGTTGTTGAGCACGGCGGGCGTGGCCCGGCGCGCATCGAGTTGCATCACGTTGTTGGCGATGAAGAGGCTGTAGTAGCGGTAGGCGACCAGGTAGATGGCCACGGCCGCGACGACGATCCAGAGGGCGTTGATCGGCTCTCCGCGGCGCAGGGCCACGACGCTCAGCGCACACGCTCCCAGAACAGCCACGGCAAACCAGGCGAGGTGTTTAACCAGACGGGTTGTCATTGCATGTCTCCTGCCGATATCCAATGGATTGCGGCGATTGTTTTTATAGTGTGACCCCGGCTATTCGGAGCTGGCCCAATATCCCTGCTGGCCGTCAATAAATAAATCCGTAGTACTACGTAGATGCCAATTCCCCCCTGTGGGAGCGAGCCTGCTCACGAAGGCGGTGTGTCAGGTAAAGACAATGC
>NZ_JBHFJB010000063.1:3872-9066 GCF_057334555.1 Pseudomonas sp. AGC41 | reverse complement strand
CCCCCCCCCCACACAGGCTCGCTCCCACGGGTTTTATGTTTCGCCCATGGGTTTGGCATATGATGCCGCCATTCGCCTCCCCGCCGGATCCGGACAGGAGTACAGATGCTGCTCAAACACAAGATCGTCGCTCTCGGGATCCTGCCGCTGGTCCTGGCGATTACCGTTATTGGTGCCTTGGTCATCTCGCTCAATCGCCAGTTGGGTGACCAACAGGCGCAACTGATCGAAGACAGTATCCTGGCCAGTAAACGCGCCGAACTGAAGAACTACGTAGAGATGGCGCAGAGCCTGATCGCCCCGTTGTACAACGACGGCCAGGGAGATGCGCGAGCGCAGCAGCAGGTGCTGGAAGAACTGCGCAAGCTCAGCTTTGGCATCAACGGTTATTTTTTCGTCTACGACCGCCAGGGTCGCAGCCTCATGCACGCCCGCCAGTCGGAGCTGGTGGGGCAGTATCTCTGGGACATGAAGGACCCTCAGGGCCTGCCGGTCATCCAGGCCTTGCTCAAGAGCGCCGAATCAGGCGAAGGCTTTCAACGCTACGCCTGGAACAAGCCCTCCTCCGGCCAGGTGACCGACAAGCTCGCCTACGTCGTGATGCTCGATCGCTGGGGCTGGATGCTCGGCACCGGGATCTACCTGGAAGACGTCGAACGCGCCACCCAGCAGGCGCGCGCCGAAGTGGCCCAGGGCATCCACACAACCATGCAGGCCATCGCCGCCATTGCGTTGGTGGCGGTGCTGTTGGTGTTTGCCGGCGGCATCACCCTCAATGTCAGCGAGCATCGCCTGGCCGACAAGAAACTGCAGCGCTTGAACCAGCGTATCGTCAGCTTGCAGGAGGAAGAGCGCTCACGGGTGTCGCGCGAGCTCCACGATGGCATCAGCCAGCTGTTGGTGTCGATCAAGTTCCAGTTCGAACTGGCCAGTCATGTGATCGAGAGTGGGCAGGAAAATGGCCTCGGCATCCTCAAGAATGCCACCGATCGACTGGGCGAAGCGATCGGTGAAATCCGCAGTATTTCCCACGATTTGCGCTCCTCGTTGCTCGATACCCTGGGCCTGCCCGCCGCCATCGGCCAGCTCGCGGCCGAATTCGAACAACGCAGTGGCCTGGAAGTGTCCTACCGAAGCAACGAGTTCGACTGTCGCCTGGAAAACGGCGCCCCGGTCTCGCTGTTCCGGATTGCCCAGGAGGCGCTGACCAACATCGAGCGACACGCCGGGGCGAAACGTGTCGCCATCACCCTGTTCGGTTCAGGCCAGTCGTTGCGACTGACCGTGGTGGATGACGGGATGGGCTTCAACGTCCCGCAGGTCGAGCGTGGTCATACCGGCATCGGCCTGCGTAATATCCGCGAACGGGTCGAGCATTTTGGCGGGCGGCTGGAAATGACCTCGGTTCCTGGACGAAGCGAACTGGATATCCTCTTGCCCATGACCCTGTCGGCCACGGAAAGTTGATGCGCGTTCATTTCCACAAGAGCACCTGCCCATGACCCTGCCCCCCGCCATACGCGTCGCCCTGGTCGACGATCACTCGCTGGTTCGTGACGGCATTCGCGCGCTGTTGTCCGTCATGCCTCGCCTGGACGTGGTCGGCGAAGCGGAGAACGGCGCGCAGGCGATCGACATGGTCGGGCGCTGCCAGCCGGACCTGCTGCTGATGGACATCGGCCTGAAGGACATGAACGGCCTCGAGCTGACCCGGCTGTTGGGCAAGCAATACCCCGGCTTGAAGATCCTCATCCTGAGCATGTACGACAATCATGAGTACATCAGTGAATCCGTGCGCGCCGGTGCCAGCGGTTACGTGCTGAAGAATTCACCTTCCAAGGAGATCATTGCCGCCATCGAAGCCATCATCGGCGGCGGCACCTTCTACAGCGCCGAGATTGCCCAGCGCCTCGCCACCGACCCGAACACCGACAGCGAACTGACGCCGCGCGAGAGCCAGGTCCTGGCGAAAATGGTCGAGGGGCTGAACAACAAGGAAATGGCCCGTGAGCTAGACATCAGCGTACGCACCGTCGAAACCCACCGCCTGAGCATCCGCCGCAAACTCAATATCGACAAACCTGCGGCGCTGGTGAAATACGCGATCGATCACGGACTGGTTTCCCGCTAGCGAGGAAGCTTGCCTGGCTGCCTTCCGAGCAACACCAAAGCCACTACAAACGACAGCGCCACGGCGATGGCGCCGCCCAGGTAAACCGCACCAATGCCCCAGCCACTCGCCAACAGGCCGGCCAGCGGGCTGGTGATGCCCAGGGCAATATCGAGAAAGGCGACATAGGCGCCCATGGCGAGACCGCGAGCCTGGGGTGGTGCACGCCGCACCGCCTCCACGCCAAAACCCGGAAACGCCAGGGAATAACCGAAACCGGTGAGTGCCGCCCCCAGGTAGGCGCTGGTCGCGCTGTCGGCGCTCCAGATCAGCAGCAGCCCAACGCTTTCGATCAACACACAGACCAGTGCCACACGGGCGCCACCAATCTTGTCCGGAAGGTGCCCGAACAGCAGGCGCGCACCGATGAACGCCACGCCGAACGCGGTGAACGCCAACGAAGCGTTGCCCCACTCCCGGGCCGCGAACAACAGCGCGATAAACGCCGTGAGAACACCAAAACCGACACTGCAGAACGCCAACCCCAGGCCGGGAACCCAGACGGCGCCGAGCATCTTGTAGAACGGTGTACGCCGGGTCGCCGTAGGGGCGACGGCGCGCACACCGGCGACAATCGCCAATGCCAGCAGCGGCACGCACATCGAGGCCAGGACGATGCCCACGAAGCCCCAACCGGCATTCAACGCAACACCGAGCGGCGCTCCCAGTGCGTAGGCGCCGTACATGGCGATGCCGTTCCAGGCCATGACCTTGCCGGCATGCTGCGGCCCCACCAGGCCGATGCCCCAGCCCATCGCTCCGGTGACGATGAGGCTTTCGCCAATCGCCAGCAGCACGCGGCCGCCCGACAAAAGCCAGACCGCCGTAACCGGCGCGGCAACGAACGCCAGGGAAAGCAGATAGACCAGCCCGGACACAGCGGCCGTCACCAGCCCGGCCATGACCGCGCGCTTGCCGCCACGCAGGTCGGCAAAATTGCCGGCCCAGGCCCGTGACAGCAGCGCCGCGGCAAACTGTGCCCCGATCACCAGGCCAATCACCAGCGTGCCCATGCCCAGCGTGTCATGCAGGTGCAGCGGCAAGACCGGCAATTGCATGCCGATGGTGAGGAAACCGACAAACACGGTCAGTGTGAGCGGCAACAGCCTGAGCGCCGGATTGGCCTCGACGGTTGCCCCGAGCGCCGATGCGGCGCCGTGATGAAGATTTTCTCGAGTCATGATCCTACCCACGGAATGGAATGCGAAGTGAAGTTGAACGGCGTCTGTGCAGCCGACTAGAATGCGATCAATTAGTCGCATTCAAGATACGAATAATCCGTCGCATTGCCTATTCGCATTCCTTTCGAGGTGCATGACCTTAATGTCCGAACGCCCAAGCCCGCAGATTTCCTCGCGCAAACAGCCGAAACAGGCCCGCTCCACCGAACTCGTGGCGGCCGTCCTGGAGGCGGCTGTTCAGGTTCTGGCAAGCCACGGCGCCCCGCGTTTCACCGTGGCTCGTGTGGCGGAGCGCGCGGGCGTCAGCGTCGGGTCGGTGTATCAATACTTCCCGAACAAGGCGGCGATCCTGTTCCGGTTGCAGAGTGACGAGTGGCAACAAACCACCGCCATGCTGCGCGACATCCTCGAGGACCAGGGCAAGCCGCCTCTGCAGCGCTTGAGGGATCTGGTGCAGGTGTTCATCCAGTCCGAATGCGACGAGGCGCAGATACGCATCGCCCTCAATGACGCCGCCCCGCTCTACCGCGATGCCCCGGAACATCAGACGGCGCGAATCTCGGTGCAGCAATCGGTAGACGCTTTCATGCAACAAGTGCTGCCGGAAGCCAGCGTGCAGGCGCGCGCCCTGGCCGGTGACCTGATCATCACCACGCTCGGTTCCGTGGGTAAGCGATTTTCGACAACGCCACGCTCCGGCGAGGAAATCCGGGCCTATGCCGATGCCATGGCCGACATGTTCTGTGCCTATCTGGAGAGTCTGCGGCAGAAAGCCGCCGAGATCGCACCCAGCTGACTGCTGGTCCCGACGATCCGGTGACAGCCCGCCGACACTTTTACTACACTCGCCCGTCTTGTCCCTCCCTTTGCGAGACGTCCGATCCATGAAAACCATAACAAGCACGATGACGTTCTGTGGCCTGCTGGCGTTCTGCGGCAACGCCCTGGCCGAGCCAACCCCTTCGCATCTGGACAAGGTCCTGCAACAAGGTGAACTGCGGGTGTGCACAACGGGTGACTACAAGCCCTATACCTACAAGGCCGAGTCAGGTGAATACGAGGGCATCGACATCGACATGGCCCGGTCGCTCGCCACCAGCCTCGGCGTCAAGGTGCAATGGGTCCAGACCACTTGGAAAACCCTGATGCCAGACATGTTGGCCGGCAAGTGCGACATCGGGATGGGCGGGATTTCGGTGACTCTGGAGCGGCAGAAAAAAGCCTATTTCAGCAGCACCCTGGACGTTGACGGCAAGATCCCCCTGGTGCGTTGCGAAGACCAATCGCGCTACCAGAACATCGAGCAGATGAACCAGCCTTCGGTGCGTCTTGTCGAGCCGGCCGGTGGCACCAATGAAGCCTTCGTGCGGGCATTCCTGCCCAAGGGCCAGTTGGCTTTCCATGACAACGTGACCATCTTCCAGGAGCTCCTGGAAAAACGCGCCGACGTGATGATCACCGATGCCTCCGAAGCGCTCTACCAGCAGAAACTCAAGCCGGGCCTGTGCGCCGTCAACCCGACCCAGTACCTGCAATACGGCGAGAAGGCCTACCTGCTGCCGCGCGACGATCACACCTGGAAAATGTACGTCGACCAGTGGCTGCACCTGAGCAAGGCCAATGGCAGCTACCAGAAAGTGATCGGACAGTGGCTGGCCGTCCCCGGCGCCCAGTGATGTATCTGCAAATATAAAACCTGTGGGAGCGAGCCTGCTCGCGAAGGCGCCAGATCAGTCAACATCTTCATCGACTGACACACCGCTTTCGCGAGCAGGCTCGCTCCCACAAGAGCATCTGTGGCACATGCAGATCCTGAGTCCAACCCAAAACCACTGTGGGAGCG
>NZ_JBHFJB010000063.1:2778-3844 GCF_057334555.1 Pseudomonas sp. AGC41 | reverse complement strand
GCTCGCGAAGGCGTCCGCTCAGTCGACATCATCATCGACTGACATACCGCTTTCGCGAGCAGGCTCGCTCCCACAGGGATAGTACGGTCAGGCGTGTTCCCCTGACCTTACTGCCCCGCCCGCACCTTGGCGATTTCTGCATACATCATCTTCACCAGCTCACCGTCCAGGGATTTGGCGAATTTATCGATCACCGGCTGCACGCGTTCGCGGAAACGATCTTTCTCGGCCGGGGTGATTTCATTGACGGTCATGGCGCCCGCCAGCGTCGCCTTGGCCTTGCCCATGCTCGCCGCAGTGACTTCACGCTGGAACTTCTGCGCCTCGCTCGCGGCCTCGCGGATCAACGCCTTTTCATCGTCGTTGAGGCGGTTCCAGGTTTTCTGGCTGATGATCAACGACTGCGGATTGAAGATGTGGCCCGTCACCGAAAGGTACTTCTGCACCTCGTAGAATTTGTTGCCTTCGATCACCGTGAACGGGTTTTCCTGACCATCAATGGTGTGCTGTTCCAGGCCGGTATAGACCTCCGGGAAAGCCATCGGCACCGGGTTGGCACCCAGGGCACTGAAGGTTTCCAGATAGATCGGCGACTGGATGACGCGCACCTTCAAGCCCTGCATGTCTTCAAGTTTCGCCACCGGATGCTTGCTGTTGGTCAGGTGCCGGAACCCCAGGTCCCAGTAACCCAGGCCGACCAGGCCCTTGCTGTCCAGCTGCGCCGCGAGTTTCTGGCCGACCGGCCCGTCGATGACCGCGTGGGCTTCCTCGGCATTGTTGAACAGGAACGGGAAGTCGAGCATGGCGAAATCCGCGGCCTGGGCGGCGAGGATCCCGGAGTTCAGCACCGTGATATCCAGCGTGCCGCCTTGCAGGGCCGAGACGGTCTGCACGTCGCCGCCCAGGGTTCCGCCGGGGAACAGACGAACCTTGAGCTTGCCACCGCTCTTTTCACTGAGCAGGTCGGCAAACTTCTGCGCGCCCTGCCCTTGCGGATGCTCCTTGACGTTCTGGAAGGCAAAACGCAGGGTGCGCTCGCGGATCTCAGCGGCGTGGCCGGCCACGC